>JANPIH010000295.1:0-5583 GCA_031424895.1 Rhodospirillales bacterium | reverse complement strand
CTGGGGCTTCGCCCCAGGCCCCTTCATTTAAGAAAAAAAGCCTTGCACTCCGACGACTGGTTATGTATAACAACTTGTATGTCAGTCAATGCCCCACCCCCCCTGGATACGTGCGTCGCCGGCCTCTTGGCCGAACTGCGCTCGGAATCCGACCGTCTGGCCGCCGAAGCCAGCCTGGTCGCGGCGTTGCATGCCCTGATTCTCACCCTCCTGGTCCGCATCGTCGGCCGGCTGGACAACATGATCACCCTCTGGCGCGCCGGCCTCATCCCCCTGCCGCAGCCCTCCCGCCCGCGCCAACAAGCGGCCGAACCCCGCCCCATCCCCACCCGGGTCCGCACGCCCTCCCTCTGCCGGAGCACCGTGCGCCGCCGGCAATCCCCCACGCCCGCACTCTGCGCTCTCACGCCAGAACGCCGTGCGACCCGCGCGCCGCACAGCCCACCCGTACCGGCACCCCCCCATCCCCCTCAACCGCGCCGCCGAGCGGCGCAAGTTGCCTCCTCCGGACCCAATTTGAATTTCACCCCAATATGCGTCCCCGCCGACCTGCGCCCAAGTCATTACGATACAAGAACGATAAGAGTTGAGGGTTCAGGCACTCACGCCCCAGCGGGTTCGCCGCGGCGTCGCGCGTCGCGGCGGCGGCGCCCCTGGCCTTCTACCCCTCCCGCGTCTGAAGCTGCACCAGCCGCCGCACGCCCTGCGCGCCGCCGACGCGTTCATAGGGGGGCGTCGTGTTCGTCTCGCTCATGCCCGCCAGGCTCCCACCGCCGCCGAAGGGCGACAACTCGCCCCGCCGCGGTCATCATGCAAGGCAGCAAAACCGAACCGGAGGAAATCGTGTCCGACCTCGTCACCACCGCCGATCGCGGCCATGTCCGCACGATCACCCTCAACCGGCCAGAGAAAAAGAACGCCCTCTCGCAGCAACTCGCCTGGGGCATCGTGGAGGCGATCGACGACGCCGCGAAGGACGACCATGTCTGGGTGGTGGCGCTGACCGGCGCCGGCGACACCTTCTGCGCCGGCCTCGACCTCGGCGGAAGTGGCACCTACTCGCCGCACTCCCCGCTGACCGCCCAGCTCGACGACGTCGGCTGGGTCGGCAACTTCCTGCTGGCCGCCCGCCAGCGCTGCGAAAAGCCGGTCATCGCCGGCGTGAACGGCGCCGCCGTCGGCGCCGGCCTGGGCCTGGCCATGGCCGCCGACGCCCGCATCCTCGCTCGCGGCGCCCGCCTCATGGCCGGCTACACCCGCATCGGCGCCTCGCCCGACGCCGGCCTTTCCATCACCCTGCCGCAGGCCATGGGCTACGAAAAGGCAATGCGCTTCATGATGGAAAACCGAACCCTGCAAGGCGACGACGCCGTCGCCTGGGGCCTCGCCGGCGAAACCGTCGACGACGACAAGCTCCAGGCCCGCCTGGCCGAATACTGTGAACAGCTCTGCGCCTGGTCCCCGGTCACCCTGCGCCTGCTCAAGCGCGTCATGGGCGCCTCGATGGCCAGCACCGACATGCAACAGCAACTGCGCTACGAAGTCGCCAACATCCGCCTCGCCTTCGCCAGTGAGGATTCCAAGGAGGCCCGCAAGGCATTCCTCGAAAAGCGCAAGCCGGAGTTCAAGGGAAGGTAAAAATTCTTCTTTTTGTGAACAAAAAGAAGCAAAAAAACTTCACCCATTTGCGCGGTATTCTACGGATCAACAGCCACGCAAATGGATAAAAAGTTTTTTGGTTCTTTTTTCCAAAAAAGAACGTGCTTACTTGATGATTGTCGGAGTGCTGACCGCGTACTTCCGAAGGATGTCAGCATCCGGGTCCACTCCCAGCCCCGGCCCTTGCGGCACCGACACCCGCCCGCCCGTCGCCATGATCGCGTCGTGGTACGGGCTGGCCTCCAGCGTCATGAACAGCCGCTCGAACGGCGTTCCGGGCGCCAGCCGCGTATGCAGGTGCAGGGAGGCCAGGAACCCCGGCCCGAAATACGCGCAATGCGGAATCAGCCGCACCCCGCGCGCCTCCGCCAGCCCCGCGATCGCCATCATCGAGGTAATGCCGCCGATCTTCGCCACCGAAGGCTGCGCCACATCCAGCGCCGCCGCATCGAACGCGCTGCGGAAATCCATCACGCCCTGTGCGTTCTCCCCGGCTGCGATCGGAATGCCGCCCTCCCGTCGCACCCTTGCCAGCCCGGCGAAATCCTCCGGCGGCCACACCGGCTCCTCCAGCCACGCGAGGTCAAGCGGCCGCAGCTTGCGCGCCATCCCGATCGCCTCGTCCACCGTCCACGGGCAGTTGGTATCCAGCATGATCGCCGCCCCCGGCCCCGCAGCCGCCCGTGCGGCGGCCACCGGCTCGTAGGCGATCTCGTGCAGCTTCAAGTGCCGGTAGCCCTGCTCCACCGCCCGCGACACCGCGCCGCCGATTGCCCGCCCATCGCCGTAGCGCAGCAGGCTGGCATAGGCCTCGTGGGTTTCGATTGGCGCGCCGCCCAGCATCCGCCACAATGGCAACCCGGCCTGCTTGCCGGCAATGTCCCACAACGCCACGTCCATCGCCGACAGCGCGAACACCCCGGGACCGTTGCGCCCATAGACATGCAGCGCCATCGCCATCCGCCGGTGCAGCCCGGCGATGTCGCGCCCATCCTGCCCCAGCAGCATCGGCCCCAGTTGCTGGTCCAGCACCGCCCGCGTCGCCACGCACGTCGCATGCCCGAAGCCTTCACCCCACCCCTCGATCCCCTGGTCGGTCACGATGCGCAGGAACAGCGTGTTCATCTTCGACCACCCGGTCCCGATGAACCCGACCGAAGCGGCCCCGATGGAGGCGGGCACCGCGATGTGGTGCGTCTCGACGGCGATGATCTTCATGCGAACAATACCCCCGGATCGGGCGTGAACCGCGCCAGCTTCTCCCGCGACAGGCGAACGCCCAGCCCGGGCACATCGGGAATGGGCAGGTAGCCGTCCGCGTCCAGTACGAACGGCTCCTCCAGGATGCCGTCCACATACGGGCTGCCGCCGATGAACTCGACCAGCTCGACATTCGGCAGAGCCGAAGCCAGTTGCAGATCGGCGGCCAACCCCAGCGCCGTGTTCCAGCCGTGCCCCACGTAGCGTACGCCGAAATCATCGGCCATCCAGGCGATCCGCCGCTGCTCGCTGATCCCGCCGCACTTGGTCACGTCGGGCTGAATGATGTCGAACGCGCCGCGCTGCAACAATGGCAGGAACGCCTGCCGCCGCGTCAGCACCTCCCCTCCGGCGATCGGCACCGGGCTGACCCGGCGCAGATGGCAGAAATCGTCGATGGCATCCGGCCGCAACGCCTCCTCGAACCAGCCCACGTCGTAGTCCTTCAACATCTCCGCCGTCCGGATCGCCCACTTCAACCCGTTCGGCCAGTTCGCATCCGACGCCCCGGGGTCGACGAACAGCTTGTTCTCCACCCCCGCCGCCTCGCGCGCGGCGCGGATGATGGCCTCGTCGTTCGCAAAACTGTCCCGCCGCCCGAACGGCCCCCAGCCGATCTTGAACGCCCGGAACCCCAGTGCCCGATACTGCGCCACCACCTCGCCCATCGCGCCCGGCTCCTCCATCAGCAGCGAGCAATAGGGCAGGGCGCGTTTCGCATAGGTGCCGCCAAGCAGCCGCCCCACCGGCATCCCGGTGGCCTGGCCCAGGATGTCCCACAGCGCGATGTCGATCCCGCTGATGCAATGCGTCAGCGTGCCGCCGCGTCCCATCCAAAAGGTGTTCTGGTGCAGCTTCTCCGAAACGCGCTCCGGCTCCAGCGCGTTCTCCCCGCGCCAAAGCGGCTCCAGCACCTGCACGCCCGCCTGCACCAGCCGCCCGTCGGTGAACACGCTGCCATGGCCGACCAGCCCGGCATCGCTATGCACGGCGATCAGCGCATGGATCGAATCCTCGGGCCTGATCTCCCTCGACCAGCCGCCCTTCGGGCTCTCCCCGAACAGCGGCGCCACCTCGACGCGGGTGATGCGGATGGGCGGCAGCGCGGCCTTGGGCGTCATGGCGTTCCTCCTGTTCGCGCCAGCCTAGACGCCACCGGACTGCCGGGCCAGACTTGCGACCGCGAACGGAGGGAATGCCATGAAGCGCATCATGATCGTGGAGTGCATGCAGGAGATTTCCTCCTTCAACCCGGTGCGCTCCGACTACAGCTATTTCGGCATCCAGCGCGGCGCGGAACTCCTGGCCCAGCGCGGCCTGAACACCGGCATCGGCGGCGCGCTGGAGGTGTTCGATGCAGCGGCGGCGGTGGCGGTGGTGCCGGTCTTTTCCGCACGCTCCGGCAGCGCCGGGCTGCTCAGTGCCGACGGATGGCAGCAGTTGTCCGGTGAATTGCGCGCGGCGGTGGCGGCCGCGATGACCGCTATCGACGGCATCTATGTCTCCCTGCACGGCGCAATGGGCGCCGAGGGCGAGCTGGACCCCGAGGGCTGGGTTCTGAAGGAGGTCCGAGCACTCGCCGGCCCGGCGATGCCGATCGTGATGTCGCTCGACCTGCACGGCATCCTGACCGACCGGATGCTGAAGCAGGTGGACGGGTTTGCCATCTACCACACCTATCCGCATGTCGATTTCGCCGACACCGGGGCGCGGGCGGCGCGGCTGCTGCTGAAGCTGATGGCCGGCGGAATCAAATCCACCATCGCCCGCGTGACCATCCCCGCCCTGGTGCGCGGCGACGAGCTGATCACCAAAAGCGGCTGCTACGGCGACATGATCCGCGAGGCCCAGCGCATCGAACGCGACGGCACCGCACTCGCCGCCGGACTGATGATCGGCAACCCGTTCACCGACGTGCCCGAGCTGTGCAGCCAGGCCGTGGTGATGACCGACAACGATTCCGGGACGGCGCAGCGCGAGGCGGTGCGGCTAGCAGAAATGCTCTGGCCGGAGCGGCACCGGATGCAGGGCAAGTTCATCACGCTGGAACGCGCCATCCAGCAGGCGCGCACCATGAAGGGGCCGGTGCTGTTCACCGATGCCGCGGATGCGACCTCCTCCGGCGCGTCGGGCGATTCCAACCTGATCATCAGGGCGGTGCGCGACATCGGCTATCCCGGCCGCGTGCTGGCGCAGATCGTCGACCAGCCGGCGGCGGCGGCGGCGCACAAGGCGGGGGTGGGGGCCACGATCGAGGTCGATCTCGGTGGCAGCCTTGACCCCGCGCGCTTCCCGCCGATGCGGGTCAAGGCGCGGGTGAAGCTGTTGTCGGACGGCGCCGCGAAGTTGGAGACGATGCGCGCGCCGCTCGATGCCGGGCCGACCGCGGTGCTGACCTTCGACAACACGACCGTGGTGGTGATGAGCCGGACCGTCAGCCTGTTCGACCGCGCGCTGTATTATTCGAACGGCCTCGACCCGCAGGACTTCGATGCCATCGTGGGGAAGTCGCCGCACACCGAGTTCCACATGTACGACCAGTGGGTGGAGAAGAACTTCAACATCGACATCCCCGGCGCCACCTCCGCCAACCTGCCGACGCTGGGCCACACGATCTGCGCGCGGCCGGTATTCCCGCTCGATGAGGGCGTGACGTTCACGCCG
>JANPIH010000294.1:0-3889 GCA_031424895.1 Rhodospirillales bacterium | reverse complement strand
GCGTCCGTAAGGCCCCGCATCAGTGCGCGCATCGGGCGTAACTCCATGATCTGGCTGAATATATGCCAAATCCGGGAGGCGTACAAGCCCCGTGTTGACTGGTTGATAAGCGGGAAAAACTTCTGCTCATTTGCACCGTGGCCAATCCCTCAGGCACGGTGCAAATGAATAGAAAGGGCAGATTCAAATTTGGGAGCGAACGGCATCGGGTAGCGTGTTTCTTGCTGCGGCTACGGCGGCAAGTAGGCTGGCAAAGTGCTCGCCTGGCGTTGCGTAGTCGAGCGTTTTTCTGGGTCAATCGTTGAGGCTGGCGGCCACGGTGTCGAGATCGTCTTGGCTGAGAGCGGATAGCGGCGTGCCTTTGGGGAAATACTGGCGCAGCAAGCCGTTGGTGTTTTCGTTGGAGCCGCGTTGCCATGGCGCGTGCGGATCGGCGAAGAAGATGCGCATCCCGGTGTTCAGGGCCAGCTGCTCGTGCTGGGCCATTTCCTTACCCTGGTCGTAGGTCAGTGTCTTGCGCAGAGGCGCCGGAATGGCGTTCAGCGCGCCGGCGAACGCGCTGGCCGCGACATCGGCCTTGCGTGTCGGCATGCGAACCAGAACAACATAGCGGCTGGTGCGCTCAACCAAGGTGCCGATGGCGCTGGCACCACCGGCTCCCAGTATGAAGTCGCCTTCCCAATGGCCGGGCACCAGTCGGCCTTCGATCTCCTCTGGCCTCTCCTTGATGTTCGTCATGTTGCACAGCTTGCCGCGACGCTCGCTACCTTTCGGCTTGCGGCCCCGCATCGGCTTGTCCTGTCGCAGGCATGCAATCAGTTCCCGGCGCAGCTCGCCGCGCGGCAGGGCATAGATCGCCGTGTAGATCGCTTCATGCGATACCAACAGGCCAGACTGCCTCTCCATGCCATCCTCGATGCGCTTGCGCCGGCCGGAAATCTGCTCGGGCGACCATTTCCGGCGCAACAACCTGGCCACCTCGCCGAACAACGCCCCCTTGGGGCCGAGCCGCGGCTTGCGACCGGACAAGCGCCGTGCTGCCGCAGCGCCAGCGACCGCTATTTGGGCACGATACTCCAGACCGGCGACGCGATGGCGCGCAATCTCGTCCGATATGGTCCCCGCAGACCGGCCGAGAGACACGGCAATCGCCCGGATGCCCCAGCCGTCCCGCAACCGAACCTCAATCGTCGTGCGATCTACCACCGTGAGGGCGCGACGAGGAAATGCCATCCGAATACCCTATCCTATAGGGCCACCCGGTGCTGTTCGCTCCGTAATCTGAATCCGCCAAGTCTTTTTGCTTCTTTTTCTTCAGAAAAAGAAGAATCTTCCTTCCTTAGGACCCACCCCATGATCGACAAAACCGTCCGCACCGTCGCCGAAGCGCTGAACGGCATCCCCGACGGCGCCACGGTCCTCATGGGCGGCTTTGCCGGCGCCGGCGAGCCCCGCCACCTGCTTGCCGGACTTTTGGAACAGGGCGCCAAGGACCTCACCATCGTCGGCATCCACGCCGGCATGCCCGATGATGCGCTGGGTGCCCTCGTTGCCGCCGGCCGCATCCGCCGCGCCATCGTCTCCTGGGCGCGCAGCCCCGCCGGGCCGATCCCGCTCGAACCCCTGTTGCGCGCAGGCAAGGCCGAACTCGAACTGGTGCCCCAGGGCACGCTCGCCGAGCGCATCCACGCCGCCGGCTCCGGCGTGCCCGCCTTCTTCACCGCCACCTCCGTCGGCACGCGATTGGCCAAGGGCAAGGAGCACCGCGAGATCGACGGCCGCACCTATGTGCTGGAGAAGGCCATTTTCGCCGATGTGGCCTTGATCGAAGCCTGGCAGGCCGACCGCTGGGGCAACCTCACCTACCGCCGCGCCGGCCGCAACCTCAACGCCGTGATGGCACCGGCGGCGAAGCTGACCATTGCGCAAGCCCAACACCTGGTGGCCCTCGGCGACATCGATCCCGACAACATCGTAACACCCGGCATCTACGTGCATCGCGTCGTCCACATCCCCTATGGCGACCCGCCGCTCTGACGGCACAGTCTCACGCCCGGTGACGGCCGTGCCTGGTGCATAACGATCGCCGGACCAGTCACCCGCTATGGCACTTGCTGAACGACATCCGTGTGGACCCAGCCCCACGCACCGCTGTCGCCGACTTGCAGCCATGGCCCACGCTGGGCGAACACGCGCAGCACCATTCCAGCCGAGGTTAGGCGGACGACGGGGGAGCCGAGGCTCGGCTGTCCGCGGATGTTGGCAGGCTCGCGCGTTACGATCCGCCGTACAGCTGGGGCCTCGGCCTCGGCCGAGGGGAGGGAGCGTTCCACCGGCCACGGCGGAGGCGGCACCGGCTCGTCCGGCATTGGCCGCAATTGTGCCCGCGGGATCACCGGCGCGAGTGGCGGCACCGCGGCCGGCGGCGTCGGCCGCGCCACGGCGGGCGGGCGCCGGGCGGGCGGCACCGGTGGCGGCGCAACGGGTACCGGCGGCACGGTTGCCAACGGCGCGGGAGGGACGTCGTCGGCCAGGGGAACGACAGGCGGGGGAACGACAGGCGGGGGAACGACGGGCGGGGGATCGGCCGGCGGGGGATCGGCTGGCGCGGGGGCGGGCGGGTCAACCGGCGGGGGCGGCACGACCGCCGTCAGCGGCGGCGCTTCAGCACGCTGAATCGGCGGCTGCACCAGCCGCGGCCCCACCACCGCAGCCACCGCGACCAGCGCAAGCCCGGTCGCCGCCAGCCCGACCGTGACAAAGGGCAACCAGGCCCGCCGTGTCGCAGGGGTCTGAACAACACGGCGCCGCGGCCCGCCATCGCCGAGCCGCGCCCGCGTCTGCACCCCCTGCGCCACGCGGGCCGGCGCTTCGCCCCCCAGCGGCGCGACGGGCAGTGCCAAGATATCCTCGCCAGGGTCTTCGGGCCCCGCGCGCATGGCGGCCGCCTCGTCCACATGCCCTGATGTCACCCGGGCGGCACCTTCCCGGTCGGCCATGAACAGTGCCGCCCCCGCCAGCACCAGAACCAGCCGGAGCCTGCCCCCCGAATGATGCGCCAGCGACCGCAGCGCCTCGGGATCGAACGCATCCCGATCCCGTCCCGCCGCCCGCATCCGCGCCGCCACCATGCGGCCGACCTCCTCTGCCGATAGCGGCCCCAGCGTCACCCAGGCGATCCGCCGCGCCAGGTTGGACAATCGCGGCGCAATTCCGGGCAACGCCGCCAGCACGAACGGGCATGCCAGCGCGCCCAGTTCCACCAGGGCCTGCGCCGAAAGCGACCCGGCCTCGTCCACCAGCACCACGTCGGCCGCCGCATGGGCACCCCCGTCCCCGGCCGTTGCCACGTGCCAGCCGAGCCCCTGCAGCGCCTGCGCCACGCTCCGCAGCAACAGTGTCTTGCCGGTGCCCGTCGGCCCGAGCAGAGCCACGCTCTCCCCCCGCTCCAGCGCATCGAGCACCAGCAGGCGCGCATGCCGCCAGTTCCGGTGCTCCACCACGTCCGCGAGGGAGGGCTGCAGCCGGAAGGGCGTCGCGGGCAGGGCGTCGATGGGGCTTCGTGGCACGGTGCCAGGTCCGGATGATGAAGCCGAAGGAAACGCCCCATGCCCGCCAGCGATCCCGGTCGGTTCGTTTGCCGCATGCCGCCGACCCGGCTAGGTATCGCAGGCCCGCCCCATTCCGAGGAACCCGACGATGAGCGCACCCCTGCCCGCCACCGGCCTCCAGCTCCGCTCGCTGCTGCGTTCCAGCGGCGAGATAGAGCTCTCCCTGGCCGAGGTGCCCGTCGTCGCCCCGGGCGCGGGCGAGGTGCTGGTGCGGATCGGCGCGGCACCCATCAACCCCTCCGACCTCGGCCTCCTGCTCGGCCCGGCCGACCTCGCCG
>JANPIH010000293.1:0-3211 GCA_031424895.1 Rhodospirillales bacterium | reverse complement strand
CCAATACGCCCGCCTGCCCGACCCGGAGCCAACCCGAATTGCGCAGGCATCGTCGGTGCCGCGCATCCCCGCCCCGGTGCGGAGCGGCCCCGTGGTGGCGATGGACCCGATCCCGGATGGTTCGACCAGCGGCGGGCAGCTGGCCCTGGCCGAGAGCGCAGCCCGCGCCTCGTCGCTCTACGAGCCGCAGGAGCAGCGGGTGATCGTGGCCCGGATGGACCCGATCCCCGATGGCAGCACCTCCGAAGGGGCGAGTGCCCTGGCGGAGAGCGAGGCGCGGCAGTCAGCGGCCAGCTTCACCCCGGCCCGGCCTATCTTCGAGACTTCGCCGCCCCGGCGCGGCACAACGGCGACGGCCCCGGCATTGCCGCTGCCGCCGCGCAGCCTGGGCTTCATCAGCTCGGCCCAGGCGGCGCCGTTCCGCACGGTGGTGGCGAATACCGGCGGCTGGGCGGTGCAGGTCGGCGCCTTCTCCGATGAGCGTCAGGCGCGCAGCGCGGCGGCCGGGCTGGGCGGCGGCCGGGTAGATGTGCAGCCTGTCCGGGTCGGCCGCTCGACTCTGTTTCGGGCCCGGGTGGTTGGGCTGACGCAGGGCGCGGCGCAGCAGCTGTGCGGCCGGGCGCGCGGGCCCTGCATGGTGCTGAGCCCGGATGCGCAGGGGTAGCTAGAACTCCTCCAGCAGCCGCCCCATCCCACCGAACTTCTCGGTAAAGCCGCGCGTCCGCAGGGCGTGCCAGTAGGTCGCGGTGTTGATCGCGATCACCGGCTTGCCGAGCCACATCTCGGCAGCCGCGGCGAGGCCGACCATCGACAGGTTGGTGCCGACCTGCACGATGGCATCCACGTCGTCGCCATCGATCAGCTTCAGCGCGGCCACGCATTCCGCCGTGGTGATGGCTGCGATCCCGGTCCAGCTCTTCGCCCGCATCGCGTGGTCACGCACGACCTCGAAGCCCATATCTTCGAAGTATAGCTTCACCTGCTCGTTCATCGCCGGCCAGTAGGGGCTGAGGATGGCCAGCCGCCGCACCCCGCCATAGGCCTGCAGCGCCGCGGTGCAGGAGTGGCTGCCGATGGAAATGCCGATGCCGGCCAGGTCCTCCACCTCCTTCTGGAAGGCGTCGGCGCCGCGGCGGCCTTCGAAGAAGGTCACCGCGCTCATCCCCATCACCAGGTAATCGGGCGAGCAGGTCATCACGCTGCGCACCGCGTCCAGCGTGTTCTGGCCGATCAGCTTGGCGCCGGCGATGAAGGTCTCGTTCGACATCGCGTTGGTGTCGGGGGTGAAGATGCGGCTGTAGTGGTTGGTGACGCCGAACGGACGCATTGCCTCGAAATCGGGCTGCACGATGGTGTTGGTGGAAGGGCCAATGACCCCGAATTTCTGCCGGAAGCCTTGAACGTCGCGCGACATCGTCATCCCTGTTAGCCTGCCGGCGCAGCAGAAACGGAACCGCGCGATGACGCAACCCATTCCCCGCCGCGCGCTGGGCGCTCTGGCCGCCCCCTTGGCGCTGGCCACACCGGCATTCGCCCAGGCCGACTATCCCAACCGCGCCGTACGCTTCGTCGTGCCCGGCCCCGCCGGCGGCGCCGGGGACGTGTTGGGCCGCCTGGTGATGGAGCGCCTGAGCCAGAAGTTCGGCCAGCCCTTCACCGTCGAGAATCGCCCAGGCGCGGGCACCAATATCGGCATGACGGTGGTGGCCCGCGCCGCGCCCGATGGCTATGTGCTGGGCCTGGCGTCCATCGCCGCCAACGCCGTCAATCGCTGGCTCTATCGCAACATGCCGTTCAACCCGGAGACGGATTTCTCGCCCATCGCGATGATCGCGCTGGTGCCCAACCTGATGGTCGTCAGCCCCTCGGTCCCCGCGAACACGGTGGCCGAATTCATCGCCTGGGCACGCCGCAACCCCGCCGCCTTCGGTTCGGTCGGCGCGGGCAGTTCGCAGCACCTGGCCGGGGCCCAGTTCGCCCAGGCCGCCGGTGTGGACCTGGTCCACGTCGCCTACACCAGCAATGGGGCGATGGCGACGGACATCATGGAGGGCCGGGTGCAGGTGCTGTTCCAGTCCATTTCTGCCGTGGCGGAACTGGCCCGCGCCGGCCGCGTGCGCCCCCTGGCGGTGACTGGCGAGGGCCGCGCCCCCGCCTTCCCCGAGGTGCCGACGCTGCGCGAGGCCGGGCTGGACATCATCAGCACCGGCTGGTTCGGCGTGTGCGGCCCGGCCGGCGTGCCGGAGCCCATCCTGCAACGGCTGAACGAGGCGGTGAACGAAATCGTGGCTGCACCAGACGTCCAGGCCCGCATCGTGGCGGGCGGCGCGGTGCCGAAGATCACCACGCGGGCCGAGATGGCGGCCTTCATGGCAGCGGAGAGTGCGCGTTGGCGCCCGGTGGTGGCGGCGACGGGGCTGACGGTGTATTGAGGGCCGCCATCGCCACGCTGGGTGGGCTTGCGCTTGTCGTGGCGCTTGTTTTCGGCCTGGCCGGCCATTCCCGCCACCTGCGTGCTTTCCTGGTCGTTTGGGCCGTGCTGACGCCGTATTGGTGGTGGCTGGAATACCGTTTCTTCCCGCCGCCCGACCCCTCTGGCCAGGCGCAGTTCATCACCTTGCAGCGTTACTCTCAACTCGTCTGGCTCGGGGGCATGGTCGCCCTGGCCACCCTCATCTGGCGCTGACCCCGGCCGAACCTTGCGGCCCCAAGGCAAGGCGCTATGTTCGCCGCACCGCACACGGACGAGCAAAGGACCGCAGGGTTCCATGAAGATTCTGGTGACCGCCAAGCGCGTGGTCGATTACAACGTCAAGATTCGCGTCAAGTCCGACCACAGCGGCGTCGAGACCGCCAACGTCAAGATGTCGGTGAACCCGTTCGACGAGATCGCCATCGAGGAAGCCGTGCGCCTGAAGGAGAAGGGCCACGCGACCGAGATCGTCGTCGTCTCCATGGGCCCCGCCGCCTGCTCGGAACAGATTCGCACCGCGCTGGCCATGGGCGCCGACCGCGGCATCCTGGTGCAGCATGACGGTGTGACCGAGCCTCTGGCGGTGGCCAAGGTGCTGGCCGCCATCATCCGCAAGGAAGAGCCGGCCCTGGTCATCCTGGGCAAGCAGGCGATCGACGACGACATGAACGCCACCGGCCAGATGCTGGCGGCGCTGCTCGGCTGGGGCCAGGGCACCTATGCCAGCAAGGTGGAACC
>JANPIH010000292.1:0-7982 GCA_031424895.1 Rhodospirillales bacterium | reverse complement strand
CCGAAGCCGGCACTCGCAACAAGGCCCTGTCAACTTTCGGCAGCCTGCCGAAAGTTTCCACGCATGGTTCGGTCTCCGTGAGGTCTGCGCCATCCTCGCACTGGGCATCCTGCGGCTGCGCAGCCGCAGCGCCGAGGAATGCGCGCGTGACGCCGCGGAGACCGGGGACCACGGAGAGTTTCACCTACACTCCCTGCCCCACCAGCGCGGTCATGCAACCCGGACCAACCGGAGAGACGCATGACCAGACTGGCCAAACCCAAGGACGCCGCGGCCACCGCCGCGCCCACCACGTTCCCCGCCATTCCGCCGGCCGACGTGCTGCGGCGCCTGGCGGCCCTGAAGACGGCGCCGGCCGCGGAACTGCAGGCGCAGTGGCGCGAACTGTTCGGCAAGGAGGCGCCGCCGCATAACCGGACTTTCCTGCAAAGCCGACTAGCTTACCGCATCCAGGAGTTGGCCTATGGGGGGTTGAAGCCCGAGACGCTGCGTCGGCTCGAGGCGATGGGCGAGCAACTGGATGGCGGCAACCCGGTGATGCGGCGCATCCGGGTCGACGACAAGCCGGTCACCGGCACCAAGCTGGTGCGGAACCACCAGGGCGTCGAGCACACCGTCATCGTGCTGGCCGACGGGTATTCCTGGGAGGGCCGGCCCTACAAATCGCTGTCGGCAATCGCCCGCGCCATCACCGGCACGCGCTGGAATGGCTGGACGTTTTTCGGGATTGCGAACCGGCGGGGGTCAGCATGAGCCGGAAATCTGGACTTCCCGCCGGTGGGAAGTCGACGGCCGCACCGCCTGTCCGTAAGGTCCGCTGCGCGGTCTACACCCGAAAGTCGACCGACGAGGGGCTGGAGAAGGAGTTCAACAGCCTGGACGCCCAGCGGGAGTCCTGTGAGGCGTACATCGCCAGCCAGCGCACGGAGGGCTGGGTGCTGGTCCCGGACTACTACGACGATGGCGGCATCTCCGGTGGCACGCTGGAACGCCCGGCGCTGCAGCGCCTGCTGCGCGACATCGAGGCCGGCTTGGTCGACGTCGTGGCTGTCAACAAGATTGACAGGCTGTCGCGTTCACTGATGGATTTCGCCAAGCTGGTCGAGACGTTCGACGCCCACAACGTCACCTTTGTTTCGGTCACGCAGTCCTTCAACACGACGACCAGCATGGGGCGGTTGACGCTGAACATCCTGCTCAGCTTTGCCCAGTACGAACGCGAGATTATTGGCGAGCGAGTGCGCGACAAGATCGCCGCGTCGAAGGCGCGCGGCATGTGGATGGGCGGGCCGGTGCCGCTAGGTTACGACGTCCGCGATCGCAAGCTGGTGGTGAACCAGGCCGAAGCCGCCACGGTGCGGCGCGTGTTCGAGGCATTCGCCACCATCGGCTCGGCCACGCTGCTGGTGCCGGCGCTACGTGCTGAGGGGCTGCTGACCAAGATGGGGCGGCCATTCGACAAGGGGGCCATCTACAAGACGCTCAACCTCCGTACGTACCTCGGCGTCGTGACCCACCAAGGGAAGATCTATCCCGGCGAGCACCATGCGATCGTGTCCCAGGACCTATGGAACCGGGCGCACGACATCATGCGGGAGAGCCCGCGCGTCCGCGCGAACGAGGCCCGCCGCCAGACGCCGGCATTGCTCCGCGGGTTGATCTTCGGGCCCGACGGCCGGGCGCTGTCGCCGACGCACACGCGCCGCCGGGGGAAGCTGTACACTTACTATGTGAGCCAGGCCGTGCTGCAGGGCACCGACGACGGCTGTACGGTCCGGCGCATCTCGGCGGGGGAGATCGAGGCCGCGGTGATGGACCAGGTGCGGGCGCTCCTCCAGCAACCGGAGATAGTGATCGGGACGTGGCGCGCAGCGCAGACCGAGGCGCCGGACCTGACCGAGGCCGAGACGCGCGAGGCGCTGGAGCAGCTCGATCCGCTGTGGGAGGAGTTGTTCCCGGCTGAGCAGGAGCGGATCGTGCGGAGCCTGGTTGAGCGCGTGGACGTCAGCCCCGCTGGTGCGGACATTCGGTTGCGGCTGGATGGGCTGGCTGGCCTGGTGCGCGATCTGCGGGCATCGCCCGTGCGGGAAGCTGCCTGATGTCGGCCAGCATCACAGTCCGGGTGCCGGTCACCATTCGCAAGCGCGGCGGGCGGCGGCTGGTGGTGGCGCCAGACGGCGCGCCGTGGTCCCCACCGCGAGCGCGGGTCGACAACACCTTGGTCAAGGCCTTGGCGCGGGCACACCGGTGGAAGAGGATGCTGGACGAGGGCCGGTATGCTACGGTCACCGAACTCGCGGCAGGGGAGAAGCTGGACCGGGGCTACCTCGGGAAGATCCTCATGCTGACGCTGCTGGCGCCGGATATCGTCGAGGCGGTCCTGGATGGGCGGCAGCCGGCCGAACTCGGGGTGCATGTGCTTCGAGAGGGGTTTCCGGTGGAGTGGGGGGAGCAGAGGCAATCTTGGTGAACGCGAGGCCGTCCTGATTGGGCCTCGTGGGCGTTGAGCCGCCCTCGGTGGCATGCAGCGGTACCTTCTAATTTCGATGGGCTAGCCCTACCGTGGGCCATTAACCAAAGGCTGGTGCTCCACGGAGTATCCTCAAGCCGATCAACGGGTCCGAGAGAAGCACGGAAATGACCACCTTCGACGACGTTAAGGTGGGCGCCAAATTACGGGGAATGGACGCCTCAGGCGTCGCTGAGATCCTGCAAGTCTCCCGCTTTGGCCCCGACGCGATCAACGTTGTGTTCCGCGCCGGTGGAAAGATTGGCGAGCGGCTTGTCTATCGCGGAGACGAGTCCGGTTTCGAATTTGTGGAAGGCGGTCGGCTCTATGGGTTTGATGCCGACGGAAGTCTGGTTCGACTTGCCTCAGAGGCATACCGCTTCCGCCTCGCCCATCTGTTTGATCCATATCTCGCCATCAGCGCCTCGCAAATCGAGGCGCTGCCGCATCAGATAACTGCGGTCTACGGCGAGATGCTGCCGCGGCAGCCGCTCAGATTCCTGCTCGCAGACGACCCTGGCGCTGGGAAGACCGTGATGGCAGGCCTCTTAATCAAGGAACTGCTCATCCGAGGAGATTTGGAGCGGTGCCTGATTGTCGCGCCTGGCAGCTTGGTTGAGCAATGGCAGGAAGAGATGGCGGACAAGTTTGGCTTGTCTTTCGATCTGCTCACTCGAGATCAGCTGGAGGCGTCAGTCACCGGGAACCTCTTCCAGGAGCGCAATAGGCTTATATTACGGCTCGATATGGCTGCTAGGTCGGATGACCTGAAGGCGAAGCTGGAAGCGGCACCGGAGTGGGACCTCATCATCTGTGACGAGGCACACCGCATGGCGGCGTCTTACTTCGGCGGTGAGGTCAAGGAAACGCAGCGCCACAAGCTAGGCAAGCTCCTGGGCACCCGGTGTCGCAATCTGTTGCTGATGTCAGCCACGCCGCACAACGGAAAGGAGGCCGATTTCCAGCTTTTCATGGGCCTACTCGATGCCGATCGTTTTGAAGGCCGGTTTCGGGAAGGCGTCCATAAGGCCGATGTGTCGGACATGATGCGACGCCTGACGAAAGAAGAACTGTTTCGCTTCGATGGCACCCCACTGTTCCCTGAGCGCAGGGCCTACACCGCCAACTATGACTTGTCCCCTGCGGAAGCCGATCTCTACCAGGCTGTCACCACCTACGTACGCGAAGAGATGAATCGTGCGGATCGTTCCGAGGATGGCAAGCGGCAGAACAACGTCGGCTTTGCCTTGCAGATCCTGCAGCGCCGTCTTGCATCGTCTCCGGCGGCGATCCACCGTTCGCTTGAACGGCGGCGCAAACGGCTTGAAGAGAGGCTACGGGAAGAGCGCCTTCTGCGCCGCGGAGATGCTGCGTCCCTGAGCCGCGTTCCTGCTCTGCCAACGATCGACCCCGATGAACTCGAAGATGTGCCCGGGGACGAAGCCGAAGCCGCTGAGGAGAAGATCGCCGATCAGGCGACGGCGGCCGCCACGCTGGCTGAACTGGCGGCTGAGATCGTGATCCTCACCGATTTGGAGGACCGCGCCCTACGGCTGAAGCTGTCAGGCCAGGATGCGAAGTGGCGTGAACTCGAAGCCATCCTTGACGATCCCATCATGATCGATGCCGCCACGGGCCTGCGTCGCAAGATACTGATCTTCACGGAGCCGAAGGACACGCTGGAATACCTCCAGCATAAGATAGTCTCTCGCACCGGCGATCCCGCCGCGGTCGTGGTCGTACACGGTGGCGTCGCACGTGAAGCGCGCCGTGCGGCGATCGCCGCCTTCAACTCTGACCCTGTCGTTCGGGTGATGATCGCGAATGACGCCGCCGGCGAGGGCGTAAACCTCCAGCGCGGCGCACATCTGATGGTGAACTACGACCTGCCCTGGAATCCGAACCGTCTGGAGCAGCGCTTCGGCCGTATCCACCGTATCGGGCAGACTGAAGTATGCCACCTGTGGAACCTCTGCGCCGCGAACACCCGCGAGGGGGAGGTTTACCGACGCCTTCTTGAGAAGCTGGAGGAAGCCCGCGCTGCCCTTGGCGGCAAGGTCTACGACGTGCTCGGTGAATTGTTCGAGGGGCACGCCCTTCGGGACCTGCTGGTGGATGCCATTCGCTATGGGGACACGCCGGAGGTCAGGCAACGCCTGTTCCGCAAAGTCGATGACGCGGTAGACGTCGCTGCCATTGAACGCCTGGTTGCTGAGCGGAAGCTAACTTCCGAGGGCATGGATCCCAACGCCGTCGCCACCATCCGTGACGAGATGGAGCGAGCCCAGGCCAGGCGCCTGCAACCGCATTTCATCGGCGCCTTCTTCCGCGAGGCCTTCCAATTGCTAGGCGGCCGCATCGTCGAGCGCGAGGCTGGTCGCTACGAGATCCTGCGTGTGCCGCCCATCCTGAAGGATCGCGACCGACTGATCGGCCGCAGCGACCCTGTGCTTGACCGGTATGCACGTGTGACCTTCGACAAGGCCAGAGTCACTGGAACGCCCCAGGCGGTCCTCCTTGCCCCCGGTCATCCATTACTCGATGCAGTGATCGACGTGGTCCTCGAGCGCTTCCAACCGCTACTTCAACAGGGCGCGGTGCTGGTGGACGACGCAGATTGCGGCACCGAGCCCCGATTGCTCGTCTATCTCGAGCACGCCATTCGGGATGGCCGCGTCGCGCGCTCGGGAGAACCGCGAGTGATCTCTCAGCGCTTGCAGTTCATCCATCTCCGGCAGGATGGTGCTGCCGCCGATGGCGGTCCTGCTCCCTACCTGGACTGCCGACCCATCACGCTGGAGGAGCGTGCGGCAGTCGCTGCGACCATCACCGCGCCGTGGCTGTCCGGGCAGGTCGAGAGCCAGGCTCTGGGCCATGCTATCGCCCATCTGGTGCCCCAACACCTCGCCGAGGTTAAGAGCCGCCGCGTCGCTGAGATCGACAAGGTGGAGCGCGAGGTGCGCTCCCGTCTCACTCGCGAGATCAACTTCTGGGACGCACGGGCCGCCCGGCTCCGCGAGGAGGAACGGGCTGGCAAGGAACAGCGCATCAACGCGATCAATGCCGAGGCCACCGCTCAGAGCCTGGTGGACCGCCTGCACCAGCGCCAACAGGAACTAGCGCGAGAACGGCAGATTTCCGCGCTGCCACCGGTACTTAAGGGCGCAGCCCTCATCATCCCCCGCGGCCTACTCGCGACCCAGCTTCCGTTACCCCAGGCAATGGTACCGACTGGGTTCTCCGACGACCCGGTTTCACGCGCTGAGATCGAGCGCTTTGGGATGGAGGCTGTGATCGCCGCCGAGCTCGCCCTGGGTCACGCGCCGCGCGACGTATCGGCCGAGAAGAAGGGCTGGGACGTCGAAAGCCGCGACCACCGCACGGGCCATCTCCGCTTTATTGAGGTGAAGGGCCGCCACGTGGATGGCGACGTGATCATGCTCACGAAAAATGAGCTGCTGGCCCAACTCAACAGCCCAGATGCCTTCATCCTGGCAATCGTCCAAGTCAGCGGGAGCTTCACGCACCCACCTGTCTATGTCCGGCGCTTCTTCCAGCGCGAACTCGGGTTTGCTGAGACGGCAGTCGCGTTCAATGTCCGCGACCTCGTGTCCTTGGGGGGGGCGCCGGCATGACCAAACCGCCGCGCCGTAGCGACCTCCCCCCCCGAAACGACGAGCACCGCAAGCGGTGGCTGACTGAGGATATGACACCTGCCACGCTTGCCGATCGTTTTCACGCCATTCGGTACGGCTGTTCGGGCAAGCATAAGTCAAATCCATACATTTATGGCGCTGCCCCGTACCACGGCAAAGACTCAGATCGTTCGCTCTGCGACGATCATGCGACCTTCGGTCAAGCCGATATGGCCCGCATCCCTTCACTCTTCGTTCGCGCCCAAGCCGCCGGCTTGACCGGAAACTTGATCTGGTCAGTGGATGACACCGGCTGGATATACGAATTGCAACTTACCAACGCCGGCCTGAACGAGTGGCATGGCTACCCAGTCCTTACCACAGACCCTTTCGCCCGAAAGGTTTGGCGGCGATTTGCACAGTGGGCGCCTGCGCTGGGTAGCAAGGCCGATCAAGATGCGGCGGATGCGTGCGCTTTGAGGTATGGATTGAAGCCATGAACACTCTTCAGCTTGTCCTGCGCCCATGTCCACAGCCCAATCCCGACGGGATCGCGGAATTCGAGATGGCCGTTGGTACCACGCTGCTCACCAGGCTGATCCGGCCAAAGACGAATGGCACGGTGAATTCGGTACGCATTCCAGCAGCCCCAATGGGGTTCTGGATCGCGGACAACTGGTGGCGTCTGCGCTGGGAGCCAAAGTCTGGTGTTCCGAGCGACTCCTGGCGGATGGCGCATGAGATGAACGCGATCGGGCATGGACACGCTTGGCCGCCGGTGACGATCTGGGGAGACCGTGACCGCGTCATGCTCGTCAGCCGGGCCGATCCATCCGGCACCGCGGGACCTGTACGCTTCCTGGCAAACGCCGTCACTTTCGTACCCGGCAGTGACTTTGAGGCGGCCATGGATCAATTGCTCGAGGAAACCGTCTCTGCCGCGCCAACGACCGATCAGATTGCCTTGAAGGCAGTAATGGAGGCGTTGCGCCTAGAACGCTCCAACCCGGAGCATGCAACATGGCGCCGGATCGAGGCCGTATGCGGTTACGGCCCTGACGAGGCTCCCGAAACGTTGATCACCCAGATTCTCGACCTTGAAGCCCAATACGCTCCCGCGGATGTTGAGGAGGCTGTGGCCGCAGCGCCCGGAGACGATACTGCGACGACCCTTTCGACCTCTATCAATCAGGCCGCGAGCGGAGCAACCGTCGATTTTGCGACCGCGGTGCGCTTAGCGACGTCCAACCCGGCCCTTCCCAACAGGTTCGAGCCTTGGGTTATGGCTGAGGCAGCCGCAAATGCTCTGCGTCAGGGGGTCGGGCAACCGACGCGCCCGCTACTCAATGCTCGTCTTGCAGAACTAGGCGGAATTTCGGCGCGGCATTTGGGCAATCACCAGCCTGCGGGCAGCCCCTACGCAATTCGTCTGGGGGGAAAGGATAGACGACAAACGATACTCCTAACCGCTCGGTGGTCGCATGACCGCCGCTTCCAGTTCGCGCGCGCGATCGGTGACGCGATTTGGTCGAACAACTCCTCGCTCGGCACTATCTCTAGCATCGCGACTTCTCGGCAAAAGTTCCAAAGGGCATTTGCCGCAGCTCTCTTGTGCCCTGAAAGTGGCCTGACGGAGTTTCTTGACACCACCAATCCGACCGATTCCGACATTACCGAGGCTGCTCGGCGCTTTCATGTTAACGAGAAAACGGTGCGCTCTGTCTTGGTCAACAAGCATCTGATGGAACGTCGACGGCTGGGTGAACCGCTCAGTGATCCACTCGATTCCTCGCGCCTGGAAGAACTGGCTGACGCGGCATGACCCTTCCCATCCGCCG
>JANPIH010000291.1:0-6300 GCA_031424895.1 Rhodospirillales bacterium | reverse complement strand
GCGGGGCTGTGGCAGAGCACGAGCGTGCGGCCGTTCAACTGGCTGATCCGGCAGTGATGCGGGCGGGCATGCTCGCGGTGATGCTGCTGGCCATGCCGGCGGCCGCACAGGAGACGCCTCAACCTCGTACTGATTTTGTGGAATTGCGCAAGGAAGCGAAGGCCGACGTCGCGATCCGCAAGGCGCTTGGCGATATGTCGCGCACGATGGATGCACGGCTGCGCGACGACCGGCGGATGGTGGAGCTGATCCTGCGTGCGGGCGCGGCAAAGCCCGGTGAGCGTGTGCTCGACGTGGGGGCGGGCGGCGGGTACCTCGCCCTGCTCTTCTCCAGCCTGGTGGGCAAGACGGGGCATGTCGACATCCACAACACGCCGGGATGGATCGCGCAGTTTCCCTCCATGGAGGTGGAGCGGCAGAAGACGGTGATCACGCGCAAAAATGTCGGCTGGCTGACGACGAGCTGGCGGGATCTCGATGCGCCGGCCGACAGCTATGATGTGATCGTGCTGGGGCAGGTGTGGCACGATGTGATCCTCGAAGGCGGCGACTATCGCGAAATGGCCGAGCGGTTCTTCGTGATGCTGAAGCCGGGCGGACGCGTGGTAGTGGAGGACCACGATGCGTTGCCGGAGATGGAGCTGGGGCGGCAGGTGGGCCTGCACCGCATCAGCCATGGCGATGTAACGGGACAGTTCCTGCGTGCAGGGTTTGCGCTGAAGGAAGTGGTGCTGATCGAGAGCGAATTCGACAACCGCAAGTTCAACGTGTTCCAGCCGACCGTCCGTGGACGGACGGATCGGTTTGTGTCGGTGTTCGAGAAGGCGGCGAGCCAGTAGGTTTGAAGACCCCCACCCGTCCTCCCAATGAATGGGGAGGAACCGCGTGGTGAGAGCTTACCCGAGATAGAGGGCGGTGGGGCCGCGAGGTTCCTCCCCACTTGTGGAGAGGACAGGTGAGGGTGGTCCCACGCGCACGAAATCCAGGAACACTGGCTCGCAATCCCCTAGCCGCTTCTCCTGGTAACGCGTGGTGACGTGGTCGGCGGGGGTCTTGCGCCAGTCGTCGGCGCGGTCGGCGGTCCAGGTGAAGCGGCCGTCGGCGATTATGTCGGCGAGGGCGCGGCTGGCGTAGTCGGACCAGTCGGTGGCGAAGCGCAGCGGCGCGCCCGGTTTGAGGATGCGGGCGAGTTCGGCCACGAAATCGGGCTGGATCAGGCGGCGCTTGCGGTGGCGCGTCTTGGGCCATGGGTCGGGAAAGAGGATGAAGGCGCGGTCGATGCAGGCGTCGCTGAATGTGGCGACAAGATCGCGCGCGTCGCCGCGACGGAGACGGATGTTGGAGAGGCCTTGCTCGTCGATGGCGGTGAGAATCTTTGCGACGCCATCGACAAAGGGTTCGGCGCCGATGAAGGCGGTGTCCCGATGGCGCGCGGCCTGGCCTGCCAGATGCTCGCCGCCGCCGAAGCCGATCTCGAGCCACACGCCCCGCGTGGCGGCGCCGAACAAGAAAGCGGGGAAGAGTTCGCCCTTCCCTGCTTCCGGGATTGCAAGGCGCGGCAGGAGATCATCGACGAGGCCCTGCTGGCGCGCTGACAGCGGCTTGCCAGCGGCGCGGCCGTAGAGGCGATGGCGGGGGTGCTCGGTCATGGGCGGGGTTTACGCACGGGTGCGTGGCGGATGCAATCAGACCGGCGCGATTGCCCGGAGCAGGCTGTCCACCAAGCGCGTGCGATAAATCTCGGGCACAGGGCCGCGCATGGCGATGAGGCGGTGCCAGATGGGGCCAAAAAGGAGTTCGGTGGCGAGATCGATATCCCAGTCGCGGCGGACTGTGCCTTTCAGCGCCTGCTCGGCGAGGATGTGGCGGAGGGGAATCTTGACGTTCTCGGAGAACCAGGCGCGGAAGATTTCGCCGGCCTCGCCATCGTCTGCGGCGGCGAGGAGCGCGCCGCGCCAGGCATGCGCGCCATCGCCGGTGCGGACGGCGATCAGCAGCGGATCGATGATCGCGGCGAGACGCTCGCGCACGTCAGCTGTTGAAGGCAGGGTTGCCGTCTTGCTCGCGAGCGTGCCGAGCACGGCGTCGACGGACAGGCAGGCGGCGGATTTCCACCAGCGATAGATGGTCTGTTTCGAGGCTTTCGCATTCTTTGCGACGCGGTCGACCGAGAAGCCGCGCCAGCCATGTTCTGATAGTTCGGCATAGGCTGCGATCAGCACGGCGTTGGTGGACGCCTCGCTGCGCTTCGGGCCCACGCGGCGGCGATCGCCTTCGTCGGCATCCGCATCGGTTGCGGGACCCTTGGGAATGACGTCGTCTTCAGCCATTGCGATCTCGAGCCATTGCGATCTCGTGTGGGCGGCGACAGCGGCGGATGCGGGAACAGATGCGAAGGTTGTGTCGGAACTCTGCGTACCTTGTGGGTCCTTCGCACGGCGGGAGTCAATCGCGTGTGATGCGGAAGCGTTTGATTCGTCCCCGAACATTGGCTAGGCGGACACCATGACCATCGAATTTGCGGATGACGCACAGGATTTGATCGCCGGTTACCGGCGATTTCGCGCAAGCCGCTATCGCGAGGCGCGCGACCTGTTCTCGCGCCTGCGCGACGGCCAGCAGCCGGCGACGATGATCATCGCCTGCGCCGACAGCCGCGCGGACCCGGCGATGATCTTTGACGCAGCGCCGGGCGAGTTGTTCACCGTGCGCAATGTGGCGGCGCTGGTGCCGCCGTATGAACAGGGCGGCGGCCTGCATGGCGTGTCGGCGGCGCTGGAGTTTGCGGTGACGGCGCTGAAGGTGAAGCAGATCGTGGTGATGGGGCATGGCGGCTGCGGCGGCATCGCGGCGTCGTTGGCTGCGGCGGCGGACAGACCAGTGGGCAAGTTCATCGCGCCGTGGGTGGAGATCGCGGCGGACGCGCGCGACGCCGTGCTGCGCAACGAGGCGATCCCGCGCAGCGACTGGCAGGAAGCGGTGGAGCATGGCGCGGTCGGCCAGTCACTGAAGAACCTGATGAGCTTCCCGTTCGTGCGCGAGGCGGTCGAGGGCGGCCAGCTGTCCATGAACGGGGCGTGGTTCTCCATCGGCAAGGGCGAGCTTCACTGGCGCGATGCGGACACCGGCGCGTTCACCGTGGTGGCCGCGGAAGATCCGATCGTGGAGCAGGACAACAAGATCTGAAGCTCTGAGAGAGATCCCCGCCCCGATTTCGCTGCGCGAAAATCGGACCTCCCCTTTTCAAGGGGAGGTGGGCGGCGGATGATCCCCCAAATCGGGGAGATCGGCATGGCGGTAGACAGGCGGCGCTTCATGCAATGGCTGGCGGCGGGGCCCCTTGCGGCGGGAGCGCTGGGCGGCGGACACGCCCTGGCGCAGCGGGGCGCGGCGAGCGCCATGGCGGATGCGCGCGACATCATGAATGTCTTCGAACTGGAGGCGCGCGCAAAGGAGCTGATCCCGCCGGCGCACTGGGGCTATCTGACGGGGGGCGCGCAGGATGATCGCACGATCGCGGCGAACAGGTCGGCCTATGACACGTGGGGGCTGAGGCCGCGGCGGCTGGTGGATGTCTCGCGCGTGAACCTGGCGACAACGCTGTTCGGGCAGACGTACAATTCGCCGATCGCGCTTTCGCCGGTGTCGAGCCAAAGGGCGTTCCATGCCGATGGCGAAGCTGCCGTCGGAATTGCTGCGGGCAAACGGAAGGCGCTGCAGGTGTTATCGGCGCTAACGACGGTGTCGCTCGAAGACGTGATGAAAGCGCATGGCATACCGGTGTGGCAACAGCTTTACACCACCAACATCCCGGCGCTTGGCGAGAAGATGATGGCGCGGGCGCAGGCGTCTGGCGCAGGCGCGATCGTGCTGACCATCGACCTGCTGGGCGGCGGGCATCGGCGCGAGACCCAGGCCTTGTTCGCGCGCGCCGACACGCGGACCTGCAGCACATGCCACTCGCCACGCGCCGGGTATGATTTCTCGCGCAAGCGGATGTTCGACGGCATCGACATGACGGGCGCGGTCTCGCCGAACAGCAATGCGCTGACATGGGACTATGTCTCGCGCCTGCGCGACCTCGTGAAGACGCGGCTTCTGGTGAAGGGCGTGATGACGGGGGAAGACGCGGAGCTTGCGATTGCGCGCGGCGTCGACGGGATCATCGTTTCCAATCATGGCGGACGCGCTGAAGACAGCCTTGTCGGCACGCTTGATGTTCTGCCGGAAGTTGCAGCCGTCGTGGATGGACGCGTGCCGATCCTGATCGATGGCGGCATCCGGCGCGGATCGGACGCGTTCAAGGCGCTGGCGCTTGGCGCCAGCATGGTGTGCGTGGGTCGGCCCTATGTGTGGGGACTCGGCGCGTTCGGCGAGGACGGCGTCGGCATCGCGTTGCGCCTGCTGGACGAGGAACTGATCGCGACGATGCGCCAGTGCGGCGTCACCAGCGTGGCGGGGATCACGAAGGATCGGCTCGCTGATTTGCGGTGAGATCGCGCGCGTTGCGACGGATCCCCACCCCGATTTCGCTTCGCGGAAATCGGACCTCCCCTTTCAAGGGGAGGCGGGCGCCGGACAGGCCAAGGGTTGATCCGCGCTGACGCCGCCGGCGCCGACTTTTGTGATGCGCCAGCCGTCGGAGAATTTCTGGACGGTGTAGGAGCTGGCGCGATCCTTTGGCGGCAGGGGTTCGCCATCTTCCTTCAGCCGCGAGAATTTCATCGCGGCCCAGGCTGTGTCCTTGCCCGTCATGCAGCCCTTGATCTCGTGGATGTCGGAATGGTGATAGCCCTGCCTGCGCAGGCTTTCGAAACCGCGCTCGAGGCTGGCTTCCTGTTCCGCGACGGCGGGGCCCGTGCGATAGAAATCGCGCGCGATGGTTGCGCTGTCGTGCTTGTTCCAGGCGCGGGTGTATTCCCGCATGAACTGTTCCACCTGCATTTCGGGCGTAAGCGAACTGACGCACCCGGACATGAGAACGAGCGTAGCGGCGGCGAGCAGGCGCATGTTTCTTCCCCGGAAGTTTTGACGCACACTAAAGCTCATTCGCAACCGGGCAAGGAAACTGATGATGAAACTCACACGCCGATCTGCCCTGCTTGCGACGAGCGCTACGCTCGCCGCGGCATGCACCAACCAGCCGGGCGAGGCGCAGGCGCCGGTCGGGCCGCAGTGGAGCGCCAAGCCGACTCTGCCGTTTGCGGTGCAGGAGATCTATCCGGCGCTGCACAACGGACGCATTCATGTCGCGGGTGGTCTGCTGGGCGAAGGCGGGCGGGTGGTCGGCGTGTCGGACAGGCATGTGGCGTATGATCCGGCCACCGGACAATCAGCGACGATGGCCGCCCTGCCCGCGCCGCGGCATCATCCGCAGGCGGTGAGTGCGGGCGGCAGGCTTTACCTGCTGGGCGGGTTCGGCACGAATGCGGGCGCTGTGAACTGGATCATGCAGAGCGAGACGCTGGTGCTGGATGAAACAGCGGGCGCATGGCGCACGCTAGCGGCGGCGCCATCGCCACATGGCGAGTCGACGGCGGCGGTTGTCGGCCAGCGCATCCACATTGTCGGCGGACGCGCGCCGACGCGGGATGCGAACCTCGCCTATGGCGATCATGCGGATACGGATCTTCATCTGGTCTACGATGTGGGCGCCGATGCGTGGTCGAAGGCGGCGCCTGCGCTATCGAAGCGCAACAGCGCGGCCGGCGGATTGCTCGGCGGGCTGTGGCATGTTGCGGGTGGGCGGCATGTAGCCGACGGACCTTCTGACGCGCACGAGGTCTATGATCCGAAGGAAGACAGATGGCGCGCGGCAGCGCCCATGCCGAAGGGATCGGGCGCAGGCGGCAATGCAGCGGGGGTGATCGCAGGAAAGCTCTACGTCTTCGGTGGCGAGTATTTCCACGATGGCGGCAAGGTCCATGCCGAGGTGTGGGTCTACGATCCGAAGACGGATGCGTGGGCGGCGGCGGTCCCGATGCCGACGCCGCGGCACGGGCTGGGCGGGATCACCATTGGGGACGGGATCTGGCTGGTCGGTGGCGCGAAGAAGCCGAGCGGCAGCGACACCACAAACATGGTGGAGCGGTTCGGGCTTTGACCCGGTTTGGCGCTGGATGACGCTTTCAGGGTGAAGGCGCCATCATGAGCGAAATCCTGATCTACGTCGCCGGGTTTGCCCTCGCGGGCGCGTTGTTCTTCGGCCCGAAAATGGGCGGCCGCGAAGTTCGGCCCGGTGAATGAAGGCGCGGCGCGCGAAGCGTCCGAGCAACTCAACGGCTTCGCGCCCGGGCCGGT
>JANPIH010000290.1:0-6877 GCA_031424895.1 Rhodospirillales bacterium | reverse complement strand
ACGGCGACCGCACGCAGGTCAACGCCGGCATCGTCAGCCACGCCAGCCTCACCATGGGTGCGGCCGTGCAGGATGTGCTGGAAGCCCACATCGCCGCCGGCAACGGCCGCTTCCGCGGCATCCGCCACATCGTCGCCCATGACGACGACCCCCGGCTCAATAACCCCGGCAACCCCGCCCCGCCGCACCAGCTGATGGACCCGAAATTCCGCGAAGGCTTCGCCCGCCTCGCCAAGCTGCGCCTCAGCTTCGAGGCCTGGCTCTACCACCCGCAGCTGCCGGACATCATCGACCTCGCCCGCGCCTTCCCCGATACCGGCATCGTCCTGAACCACTGCGGCGGCCCGCTGGGCATCGGCCGCTGGGCCGGCAAGCGCGACGAGATCTTCCCCGCCTGGGCCGCCAACATCCGCGAACTCGCCAAATGCCCGAACGTGATGGTCAAGGTCGGCGGCATCGGCATGCGCATCAACGGCTACGACTTCCACGACCAAGCCGAACCCCCGTCCAGTGAAACCCTGGCCGCCTCCTGGAAACCCTACATCGACACCTGCATCGAAGCCTTCGGTGCCAGCCGCTGCATGTTCGAAAGCAACTTCCCGGTCGACAAGGGCAGCTACTCGTACCAGGTCTTCTGGAACGCCTGCAAACTCCTGGCCAAAGGCGCCAGCGCCAGCGAAAAGAACGACCTGTTCTTCGGCGCGGCGAGCCGGTTCTATCGATTGGGGCTTTAGGGGGCGTCACGTGGCGGGAGGTGGCTCATGCCGTTTCTGCGTGAACACTAAACGCTTAAAACGCTACATCCATCCCCATGCTTGACGAACCCTTGCTGCTCGAAAGTTCGCAGGGACACGCTGAGCGACGTGCCCCTGAGCGACGTGCCCCTGCGCGACAGCATTCCAACCAGCCGCACCGTGGACCCCATGTCCTGGTACGGGCAACACGTTGAGATCCGCCGGCTTAGCGAGTACGTCGGCTACATGTTCCTGAACATGCACGATAGGATTCTGGATGGTCCACCCGGCGACCTGGAAAGCCGCAAGAAACTGATTGGCATGCATGGGGTGGCCGGGTGGCTTGTCGGTCCGCAGTGGAACCAGGAGATGCTTCGTATTCGGACAGAATTTTCGCTCTTTTCGGTCGCGCGTCTTGCCGATTCTACGTTTTTCAAGGTCTTTGATAAATTCATCTGGCTTAATTATGTGTTCCACGCCCAATGAGGCAGTGAACACAATGATTGGTAGAACAATACCATTTGGTGCTTGGCCAACAGTCCAATCGCCGAACTGCTTTACTCCAGTCAATGCTCGGATCAGGGATGACTTCCCTGCGTTACTCGATCCTGTGACCACAAACACATGCATTCGTGAACTCCCTATGCATTGACTATGTCTCGGAAACGGTAATTCCCGCCGCCACCGCCGTCGCCCGCAAATTCTCAAACCCCATCCGCGCATACGTCAACGGATGCGCCACCCGCGGGTCCTGCTCCGCCTCCACCACCAGCCACCCACCATACCCCGCGCCAGCCAGCACCCGCAGCAGCGCCGAAAAGTCGATGCACCCATCCCCCGGCACCGTGAACACCCCCTTCAGCACCGCATTCATAAAACTCCAATCCCCCGCCAGCGCCTCGTCGAGCACCGCGCGCCGCACGTCTTTGCAATGGACATGCACCACCCGCCCGACATGCCGCGCCAGCAACGCCGCCGGATCGCCCCCGGCGAACAGGCAATGCCCGCTGTCGAACAGCAACCCCGCCGCCGCCCCGGAATGCGCCATCAGCGCATCCACCTCGCCATCCGTCTGCACGATCGTGCCCATGTGGTGATGGAACGCCATCCCCACCCCGAACTCCGCCATACGCTCGGCCAGCGCCGTCACCTGCCGCCCATAATCCGGCCATTCCGCCGCCGCCAGAACCGGCCGCGCCGAAAGCGGCCGATGCACATCGCCATGCTCGCCGCGCGAGAGATCGGCATACACCACATGCCGGCACCCCATGTCGCGCAGCAGCGTCAGATGCGGCAGCACCGCATCCCACTCCGCCGCCACCCCGCGCTCCAGCAGCCGCCCGTCGAACCAGCCGGACACCAGGTCCAGCCCATGCCCGCGCAGCACCGGCCCCAACTCGGCAGACGTCCGGGGAAACTTCCCCCCCATCTCGGTGCCCGCATAGCCCGCGAGCTTCGTCTCCGCGAGGCACGTCTCCAGCGGAATATCCCCGCCCAGCTCCGGCATGTCGTCATTCGTCCAGGTGATCGGATTGATCCCGATCCGCACCACCCCCGGCGTGCTCATGCCCCAAGCGCCGGCGTCGCCAACTCCGCCGCCGCCAGCGCCGCGACGGCATCCGCGGCCGTCGCCCCGCCCGTCCCCTCCGCCCCGCCCACAAGCGCCGCGAACCCCGCCGCCTGCCGCCGCAGCGCCTCGTCGATCACATCGATCCCCGCACTCGGCCGATGCACCAGCACATCCGCCGCATCCCGCGTGCCATACGCCATGACGCGAATAGAATCCCCGCCCGGATACCGCCGCCCCGCCGTCGCCACCGCCGTCGTGCCCCCCGACAGCTTCAACAGCGCCGTGGCGCACTCCGCATCCCCCGCCACCGCCTCGTCCTGCACCCCCGAGACCATCGCGCGCACGTCGACGAAATCCTGCCCCGACAGCCAGCGGATCTGATCCAACTCATGCACCAGCATATCCACGAAAATCCCGCCAGACGTCGCCCGGAACCCTGCCCCCGGCGGCGCCCCATCCCATTGCTGCGCATCCAGGTGATACAGCCCGCCCAGTGCCCCCGAAGCGATCCGCGCCCGCAAATCCTGCAACTCCGGCACGAATCGCCGCCAATACGCCACCTGCAACACCACGCCCGCCGCCCGCGCAATGGCGTCGGCCTCCAGCGCCATCGTCGTCGTCACCCCGCACGGCTTCTCGCACAGGATCGGCAGCCCCCGTGCCGCGATCTCGCGCACCACATCCACATGCATCGGGCTCGGCACAGCCACCAGCACCCCGTCGAGCCCGCCAGTATCAAGCATCCCGCCAAGCGTGGCATGCACCGCCACTCCTCGCCCCTCCAGCGCCGCCCGCGTCGCCCCATCCGGCTCCGCGACCGCCACCACCCGCACAGTCCCGCCGGCCGCCAGTGCGGCCATATGCGTGCGCCCCATCCGCCCACCGCCGGCAAGCCCCAGCCGGAACAAAGCCATTACGGGGTGACCTTGATGTCCTGCATGCCGACCAGCCCGGCCGGCATCTTTACAAACCCACCCACCACCGCCCCCAGCGCGACAAACGATGGGTCCAGGACAGTAACGGCGGCGTGGGTCATGGCGTGCCCCTCAATCCAGCTTCATGCCCTGGAACCGGATCAACCCGTCCGGCACCGGCACGAACCCGCTCACCCGCGCCGAATGCGCGAACAGCCAAGTGAGGTTGTACAGCGTCAGCATCGGCCGATCCTCCAGGTAGATCCGCGTCACGTCCTGGTACGCCGCCGCGCGCTTGACCGCGTCCGTCTCGGCCCGCGCCCTTCCCATCGCCGCCTCGAAGGCCGGGCTGCTGTACTTGCCCCAGTTCTGGAAGCTGTCCGCCCCCAGGAAGATGCCGATGTTCAAATCCGGGTCCGCGCGGCCCGACCAGTTGTTGATGTGCCCCTGGTATTCCCCGCGCCCCATGGCGGCGATGTTGGAATTCACTTCGCCCGCGCGCACCCGCACATCGAACCCGGCCTCGTTGGCCATCGATTGCACGATCTCCGCCACCTGCCGGTCACGTGGCGTGTTCACCACCATCAGCTCGAACACCGGCTTCTCCACCCCCGCCTCGCGCAACAGCGCCCGCGCCTTCGCCACATCGCGCGCCGGCACCGGCAAAGCCTTGTTGTTGAACGGGCTGGTCGGCAGCTCCGTCTGGTTGTTCGGCACAAACAAGCCTTCCAGCGCCACCTGGTTGATCACCGTGCGGTCGATTGCCGCCTCGAACGCCGCGCGCACCTTCGCATTGCGCCCCATCGGATTGTCCGCGGCCGCCCCGTTGCCCAGGTTGAACGCGATCGCCGCGTAGCCGAGCCCCGGCGTCGTCACCAGCCGCAGCTTCCCATCCGCCCGCACCTTGCCCGCATCCGCCGGCGCCAGGTCCTGCAGCATGTCCAGCTGCCCCGACTGCAGGTTCACCAACCGCACCGTCGTATCCGGGATCATCCGGAACACGATCCGGTCGACCTTGATATTCCCCGCATCCCAATACCCCGGGAACTTCTCAACCACGATCCGGTCCTGCGCCACTCGCTCCACATACTTGAACGGGCCGGAACACACTGGCTCCCTGAAGAAATCCGCGCCAAGCCGCTGGAACACCGCAGGCGAGGCGATCATCCCCGCCCGGTCCGACAACGCCGCCACCAGCGGCGCAAACGGCTGCGACAGCACCAGCCGCACCGTTCGCGCATCCACCACCTCGATCGCCGTCACGCTGCGCAACTCGCCCTTGCGGTTGCTCTCCGCCGCCGTGCGATACCGCTCCAGGTTCGCCCGCACCACCTCGGCCGTCATCGGCGTCCCGTCATGCAGCGTAACACCCTCGCGCAACGTCACCGTCAGCGCGCGGCTGTCGTCCGACCACTGCCACGCGGTCGCCAATTGCGGCTTGAACGACAAATCCGGCTGCAGGTCCCACAGCTTGTCGCACAGCGCCATGAAAGTGATCCGCCCGGCAAACGTCCCGCTGCGCGCGGGATCGAGCGCATCCGGCTCATCCTGCTGCCCCACCCGCAACACGCTGGACGACTGCGCCAACACCGGCTGGGGCGCCGCGGCCAGCGCGACGGCCACGCCAAGCCCGAGACATGAGTAGAGCAGATTCGATCGCATGGCCCGTCCCTATGGTGGTTTCCAACAAAGCCTAGCCGTGGCCGCTGGACGATGCCAGCCGTCAGCGCGGCCAAAGAATGGATTTGCCGCCGCAACAGCGCTACGCTGCACCGCAGCAAGCCATCGATGCGACGGGAGACCGGAAATGAAACCCTATTTCGAGCTGCGTGCCGCCTATAACCGCTGGGCCAATGCCCGCCTCTACCAGGCCGCCCTCGCCCTGCCCGACACCGATTACCGCCGCGACGTCGGCGCTTTCTTCGGCAGCATGAACGGCACGCTGAACCACCTTCTGCTCACCGACCGCATCTGGTTGAAGCGCCTCACCGGCCACGGCGACCACCCCGACCGCCTCAACGCGATCATCCACGACGACCGCAAAACCCTCGCCCGCGCCCGCGCCGACGAGGACGACCGCATCATCGGCTTCGTCGCCTCCCTGGACGAGCCCGCCATCGCCGGCATGCTGCACTACCGCACCACCTCCGGCCAACCGCATGAACAGCGGCGATCCGACATCCTGGCCCATCTCTTCAACCATCAAACCCATCACCGCGGCCAGGCCCACACCATCCTCTCCATCCTGACCGGCCGCGAACCGCCGCCGCTGGACCTCCTCGCCATGCAGCGCAGCGCCCCCGCCCCGGACCTGCGGGCGCTCGCCGCCGCGTTCATGACCTGAGAAATCCTGCAAGACGGAACAAGCGCTTCTTTTTGAAAAAAGAAGCGAAAAATTTCATCCATTGGCGCCGATACTCAACAGCCGCAGAACACCGCCAACATCATCGGTAACCCCCAGCACATACCGGTCCGGCCGCACCACCACCGCCCGCGCCCCGACCTCCGCCAGCCATCCGTCAATCGCCACATCGCGCACCACTACCGCGCCCGCCACTTCGCCCTCGAAATCCTCCGCCGCCAGCACCCCAAACCCCAACCCCAACACCTCGTCCAACAACCGCCCATCCGACAGCACCGGCTGCGGCGCAATCCGCCCCGCCGGCTCCGCCCGCCCCGCATGCCCGCCTAGCCGCGGCGCCGGCGACCGCATCAACTCCGGCTGCGCCAGTAGTCGCTCATCCCGCGCCCGCGCCGCCGCGGGATCGGTCTCCTGGATCACCTGCCCGAGCCGCACGGCGATCTCGATGAAATCCTTCACATGTTCCCGCCGCTCCCGCTCATAGCTGTCGAGCACCCCCTCCGGTGCCCCCCGTAGCACCGCCGCCAGCTTCCACGCCAGGTTCGCCACGTCGCGCATGCCCGCACACATCCCCTGGCCCAGGAACGGTGGCGTCAGATGCGCCGCATCCCCCGCGATCAGCACCCGCCCACGCCGCCACCCCATCGCGATCGCCGCATGGAACGTGTAAACCGCGGCCCGCTCGATCGCCGCCTCCCCCGGCCCGATCCACTTCGCCAGCCACCGCCACACCGTCGCGTCGCGCACCGCCTCGGCCGGATCATCGCCGGGCATCAGCATGATCTCCCACCGCCGCCGCATCCCCGTCCCGCGCACATACGTCGCCGGCCGCGCGGGATCGCAATGCTGCACCGAGAAATCCCCCAACGCCGGCTTCGGCCCCTTCAGCACCAGGTCCGTCACCAGCCACTGCTGGCGCGCATGCAGGTCTTCCATCTCCGCCCCGATCGCCCGCCGCACCATCGACCGCGCCCCGTCGCACCCCACCACGAACCGCGCCAACACATCCTCCCGCCGACCCGACGCCCGGTCCAGCACCCCCAGCCGCACCAAATCCCCGTCGTCCGAAACCTCCACCACCTCGCACCGCGTCCGCACCGACACACACCCGAACCGCCCCACCCCCGCCCGCAACACCCGCTCCAGGTCCGGCTGATGGAACCGATAGCTCCGGTGCCAGAATTGCGGCCCGCGCCCCGGCGGCCGCGGCCAGTCGATCAGCAACCGCCCCTCCCCATTCACGAACCGCATCCCCGGCGACGCATGGGTGATCGCCTCCATCTCGCCCGCCAGCCCG
>JANPIH010000289.1:0-1880 GCA_031424895.1 Rhodospirillales bacterium | reverse complement strand
TCGGCCGTTGCAAACTCTGATTCACGGTAATCTTAACGTTATATTCACGACGGTATGACACTGCCACGCGGGGCGGGACCGGCAGACCACTGTCGACACTAGCCGCAGTCACCTAATGGCTAGGACTGTATTGTGATCATTTGTGAATGCGTAAGCGGACGGCAAGTCGTTGCTTGCTTTGAGTGTGCAGGGCGGCAGCTCGGCCTCGCAAGGCGAACAAGATTGTCGGCTGCTCCCCACTCAGCGCCCGAAGAAGGCCGGCGTTTCGCCAGGGATGGGGTCCCAATCGGTTGCGGCTCCAAGATCGCGATACACACACCTTTGCTAAGCCAGACGTTGGCGGATGCCGCCGTCGAACTTGGCTGTCGTGTGGAGCTAGGCGAGTTCGATGACCTTGACGAAATGCAGATTGGTGACCTGCAGGCCCTTAGCCAGTGCCTCAGCCAGTGGGCACTCCGAGCGCAGATAATTGAGCAGAGCGACAGCCGTGCGCTGCTATTCGAACCTGGAAATGGGACATCGCGGTCCACCACAACCCGCGTCGTGTGAGCGAAGCTCGCGCGATGCCAGGTGCGGCTATGACGCCTTGGGGGGCAAAGTACGTGGCAACGAGTGACGCATTGCCGCTAGGAATTCTTGTCCCTGCCTCGTTCGCACCACGAGGACCGATCGCCTGTCGAGTGGATCAGGAGCTCGCTTGGTGAGCTTCAGCGTCTCCAGCCTATCGACGGAGCGGCTGACGGCTGGCTTTGAGACATCCAGACGCAAGGCAATGCCGCGGATCGTGTGCGGACCTTCTTCGAGGTAGACAGCCAGGAAGATACTGAGCTGGCGGCTGGTCAGGTCGAGTCCATCGCGACGGACCAGTGAAAGTATGAAGTCACGGAGGACCTTCAGTATGGTGTCGGCGGAGGGAGACCGCGGCATATGCACGTCCTGGCAGGGAATTTCTGCGACACATCATCGCAGCGGGCTTCATTATCGAGGTCAGACATGCCGCATGCAATGGGAGGTAAATGCCGTTTGGCTCGTACAGTGTAGCTCCGGTGTTCAATCCAGACGCAGAGAGGATGGCGTAGCGCCACCCTCTCGTTGGTTGAACCCGCACTTACTCCCTGACGCTATAGATGGTGTAGGACCCCTTCGCTCCCCCCTTGTTGGGTCCGACCATCCGCACCCGCTCCAGGGTGGTGACCTGGACGCCCTTCTTTTTCAGCCCAGCCAGGAAGCCGCGCACCGTGTGGCTGGCCCACCCCGTTGCCTCGGCGATCTGTGTCACCGTGGCACCCTCCGCGCGGCGGAGCATGGTGAGCACCGCCTCCTGCTTGGTGCCCTCGCGCGGCTTGCGCGGCGTGCCCTGATCGCGGGCCGGGCGGCCCGCCCCGGTGGCCATGGCGGCGCGCAAAGCGTCCATCGGCACCTCGAGGGCGGCGATCATGTCAGTCTCGCGGTTGGTCTCGTCCATCCAGGCCGCCAGAACCGCGGCGGCGGCGTCGCGCAGGCTGGCGCGCGGGGTCGCCACGGGCGCCGTGTCGGCGGCGTCCAGGGCCTCGGCCACGGCCATGGCCTCCGCCTGCACCGCCGCCGCGTCGGGCGCAGTGGGCGAGTGCGTGGCGGGCGTGTGGGGCGTCGCGCCGGTGCCGGGCGGGTCGAGGTTCAGGGTGCGGAAGCCGGCGTCGGTGAGCGCCAGGGTGGTCAGCATCAGGCCGGTTGCGGAGTCCTCGATCAGCAGGGCGCCGTTGCCAAGGCGGTAGTCGCCCTGGGTCTCGGCGATCAGGCCGTCGCGCAGCAGGGCGTCGATCATCTTGTGACGGCCGCCGGTCGGCAACTTGCGGTGGAATTCGAGGCGGCGGTCCGGGCGCTCGGCGGCGCGGGTCAGG
>JANPIH010000288.1:0-12248 GCA_031424895.1 Rhodospirillales bacterium | reverse complement strand
CGGAACGCATTGCCGCCATCTCACCACAAATCGATCTTAGTTGCGATAGTGGAATGTGTGACCTTCGTTTCTCTGGATACAAGGTGGTGGTCAAGCGGTAAGCGCAGGGTTGAGGCCGTTGAGCTTCTCCGGCTCGGTCAGGCTGTAGAGGCTGGCCGCGCGGACGCTGCACCTGTCGGAGCCGAGAACCAGAAACTGTTTGCGGCTTATTGCGATGCTGCGTAGCAGGTGCGCGGCCTGTTTGTTGTCGACGGTGAGCCTGCCATCGTCGGTGTAGCGGGTTAGCGCCTGCCAGCGGCCCCGGGGCACACTGCAGCGCCTTGTCCAGCGCCGTCTTGTTTGATGTCCGGCGGCGCGGCCCCTCCATCCAGTCTATGATTTCGTCTAAAAATTGTTTGCTGCGCGCCTCGCGGTCAATCTGACGGCCTGCAGCATGTCGGTCGACGATGTCGGCTCTGATCCGATATAGCGCCTGGATGCGGCACTGCGCCTCCTCGGCGAGGGGCGACCTTGTTGGCTCATGCACCTCGAACAGTTTGCGTCTAGCCTGCGCCCATCACGCGGCATGCTGGATGAGCGCTGGCTGGGCCGGCCCTGCACGATACCCGGCCCTGCATGATACAGCGCGTCTTAACCGGCAAAGGCACCTGCTTGCGTCACGCCACTGAAGACAGTCAGGCGTTCGCGCGGCCGCTCGCCCTTGCGGTTGGCGGAGTAGCAGTAAAAGGGCAGCATTGGCGCGGGGGCAGGATGACGCCGCGGGCGAGGCCGGGTCAGGCCGCGCGGCTGGGTGTTCGGCCTCGCTCTCAACCTCAAGGCGGCGCTAGCGTCGTCCCGATGCATGCCGCCAGCCATGGGTCATCATGCATCGACCGAGGGCGCATGGACCCCTTTGTGGTCTCGTTTTCACCGCCACACGCGAGCCAGGAATTTGTCCGCGGGGTCGCTATGTGGATCCCCCCTCATCGAGATGCTGGGGAGGGGGACGGCAGCGTCGCGACACCGCGGGTGGGCAAACAGCCGTCGCTCACACCACTTCGTCGTGCCCTGCCAGGCGATCAATCTTGACGCTCGACGAGGTCGGCGCTCTCCCCCCGAGGTAAGGAGGCATCGCCCGACACCGCCCCGGCTCGGCCCCCAGCGGCCGCGAGCTAATCTGGTCTCGCGCGTACCGGCCAGTCCCGTCGCTTGCCTTCCGGCGCCGATAAGGGGGATTCATTAGGGGGTTGCGGATATCCAGTCCATCTCCAACGGATATGGTTTCCATTAAGGTGGACACGCTATCCGCCAGAGGACCTTTGTTGGGCGCAAGCAGGTCAGAAGACGCCGATGGCGAGCCCGGCCGCCAGGGCCGCGCCGAGGTCGCGACAGAGGGCGAGGTCGGCTTGGGGAATGCACTTGGGTGCCATGATGGCCTCCGCTGTCTGGGCGTGTGTGATGACGATCAGCGGATCGGCGATCGGGCGCAGGCACCAGCCGGTGGCGATGCGGGCGAGTTGGCGGGCGGCGCCGGTGCCATCGCTGCCGGCGCAGATCATGGTGGCGTAGGGGCGGCCGTTGAGGCGGTCGAGGGCCGGGTAGTAGCTGCGGTCGAAGAAGTCCTTCATCACGCCGGCGAGGCTGGCGAGGTTTTCCGGGGCGGCGAACAGGTAGCCGTCGGCGGCGAGCAGGTCGGCGGGGCCTGCTTCGCTGGCGTGCAGGAGGCGCGTGTTGGTCCCCGGCTCCTGCCCTGCCCCGTCGCGCGCGGTCTCGGCCATCTGGCGGGTGCCGCCGGTGGCGGAATGGTAGACGATCAGCAGGGAGGGCATTGCGGTTCCGGGGGGCTGGCGCGGGGGGGCGGGTTGGCGGCAGGATAGCAGCAACAGCACTGTGGGAGCGCGCGCCATGGACGTCGGCATCCAGATGATCTTCGCCACCTATGGCTGGGAGGGCATGGCGGACCACGAGGCGTGGGACGAGGAGATCCGGCTGGCGCGGCTGGCCGACGAGCTGGGGTTCGACTGCCTTTGGGCGGTGGAGCACCATTTCAACGACTATTCGTTCTGCCCTGACAACCTGCAGCTTCTCAGCTACCTGGCCTCGGTTTGCCCGAATGCGGACCTGGGTACGGCGGCGGTGATCGTGCCGTGGAACAACCCGCTGCGGGTGGCGGAGAAGGCGATCGTGCTGGACATGATCTCCGGCGGGCGGCTGCGCTTCGGCATGGGGCGCGGGCTGGCGCGGCGCGAGTTCGCGGCGTTCAACCAGACGATGGACCAGTCGCGCGAGCGGTTCGACGAGGCGTCGGCGATGATCGTGGAAGCGCTGAAGACCGGGTGGATCGAGGGCGACGGCAAATATTATCCGCAACCACGCGTCGAGCTACGGCCGCGGCCGAAATACGATTTGTCTGATCGCATCTATGCGGTGGCGAGCAGCGACGATTCACTGGCCTCGGCGGCGCGGCTGGGGGCGCGGATGGTGATGTTCGCCGACCGGCCGTGGCATCTGCGGCTGCCGGCGATCCACAAGTATCGCGCGCTGTTCCAGGAGGCGCATGGGCGGGTGGCACCGCCGGAGCTGATCGCGGATTTCTGCGTGTGCACCACCGACGAGGATGCGGAAGAGGTGTCGCGCCGGCACCTGGGCAGCTTCGTGGAGAGCAACATCCACCACTACGAACTGATGGGCGAGCATTTCAGCCAGGTGAAGGGCTACAACGCCTATGCCCAGAAATCCGAGATGGTGCGGGCGGCGGGCGTGGACGGGATGATCGACGGGTTCATGAAGGCGGCGGTGTGGGGCTCGCCTGACCGCATCCTGCGCGGGTTGGAGGAGCGGCGGGCGACGATGGGGGCGCTGGAGCTGGCGACGTCGTTCCGCTTCGGCGGCATTCCGTTCGAGCTGGCGGAGCGGTCTATGCGGCTGTTCGCCAAGGAGGTTTTGCCCGTGCTGAAATCCTGGGAGGCGATTCCGGTGGCGGCGGAATAGGAGGCGAGGACATGGCGGGGCCCGACTGGCTGTTCGAGCGCAGCGTGGCACGCGGCGAGGTGCGGCTGGGCATCCAGGGCACGCGGTTCCAGGCGGAGCTGAACGGGCGGCTGCTGAAGCTGGGCAACAACGACATCGTGAAGCTGGACGACCTCGCCGCCTCCCGCCACACCGCGCACCTAGTCAAGCCTCTGCGCGACGGGGGCTACACACATCTGCTGGGCGGGTCGGTCGGGCTGTTGCCGGAGGAGGCGCGGATGCTGCGCGAGGTGGCGACCGGCACGCGCGAGGGGCTGCATTTTCATCGCGCGCGGCTGGTGGTGGCGCTGGAGAAGGAACGGGCGCAGCGGGCGCTGGACGGGATGCGGGAGACGCAGGTGGACAGCGGCATCATCCACCACGACGAGGCCAGCGAATCCCAGGTGAGTGCCGCGCGGCAGCGGCTGTACGATTTCGACGAGCGGCACCCGAAGATCCTGGCGGAGTTGCAGGCCAAGGGCGGCTGAGCCGGGCGGCGGCGTCGCGCGTTGGAAGAGACGCATTCCCCGGATGTCGTGATGCCGCTGCATCGACGTTTGCTGCTGTCGCTCCCCCCTGCCCTGCTGAGCCTTGGCGCCCGCGCGCAGGATCGGCCGAGCACGTTTCCCCGGGCTGGCGCGGCGCCCGATGCCGGGCGGGTGCGGCTGGAGGCGGTGGCCGAGCGGCTGGAGAATCCGTGGGGCCTCGCCTTCCTGCCTGGCGGGCGGATGCTGGTGACGGAGCGGCCGGGACGGGTGCGGCTGGTGGGGCCGGGGCGGCAGATGTCGCCGCCGCTGCCGGGGGTGCCAGACGTGATCGCGCAGGGCCAGGGCGGGTTGCTGGACGTGGCGATCGCACCCGATTTCGCGCGCAGCCGGGCGGTGTTCCTGGCCTATGCGGAGGCGGGCGAAGGCGGGGCGGGCGAAGGCGGGGCGGGGACCGCGGTGGCGCGCGCCGTGCTGGAGGGCGAGCGGCTGGTGGGCGCGCGGGTGATCTACCGGCAGGTGCCGAAGGTGCGCGGGGCGCAGCATTTCGGGGCAAGGCTGGTGTTCGCGCGCGACGGCACGCTGTTCGTGTTGCAGGGCGACCGCTACGCCTATCGCGACCAGGCGCAGGACCTTGGCTCGCTGATCGGCAAGATCGTGCGGATCGCGACCGATGGGTCGGTGCCGGCGGACAATCCCTTTATCGGGCGCGCGGGGGTGCGACCGGAAATCTGGTCGTATGGGCACCGCAACATTCAGGGGGCAGCGCTCGATCCGGCGACGGGACTACTATGGATCACCGAGCATGGCGCGCGCGGCGGGGATGAGGTGAACCAGCCGCAGGCGGGACGGAACTATGGCTGGCCGGTGATCACCTATGGCGTGGACTATTCCGGGGCGCGGATCGGCCAGGGCACGGCGCGCGACGGGATGGAGCAGCCGGTGCACTACTGGGACCCGTCGATCGCGCCGTCGGGGCTGGCGTTCTATGCCGGGGATGCGTTCCCGGCCTGGCGCGGGCACATACTGGTGGGTGCGCTGCGCGGGCAGCACCTGGCCCGACTGGAGATGCGCGGCGGGCGGGTGGTGGCGGAGCATCGCTATCTGGAGGATCTGGGCGAGCGCATCCGCGATGTGCGGGTGGGGGCGGATGGGGTGGTCTACCTGCTGACCGACAGCGCTCAGGGGCGCGTATTGCGCCTTGTGCCGCGGTGAAGTCAGGAAGCGAGGATTCTTCTTTTTCTGAAGAAAAAGAAGCAAAAAGACTTTTCCCTTTGCGCCCCGTCTGAACGTCCTGCACGGCGCCAAGGATCGAAAGTTTTTTGGTTCTTTTTTTCAAAAAAGAACAAACTTCCTTGCTATGTGTTGGAGACCGCAGTTTGCCTCCGCCCCCGGATCGGCTAATCGGCGGCGGCTGCGCAACGCGGAGAGATCGCCATGGCCATTGCTGCCCCGCCCGCCGAGACCGCCTGGTTGCTGCGCCACGTCGTAGGCTTCGACACGATGGCGCAGGACGATGTGGCGGCGATCCTGGAGGAGGCGACGCGCACCGCCGAGGGGGTGCTGGCGCCGTTGGACGCGCCGGGGGATCGCACCGGGGCCAAGCTGGTCGATGGCCGGGTGCGGATGCCCGAGGGCTTCACCGAGGCGTATCGCGCCTATGCCGAGGCGGGCTGGATCGGCATCGCCGCCGACCCGGCGCAGGGCGGCCAGGGGTTGCCGGACGTGCTGGCGCTGGCGGCGTTTGAGCCGGTGTCGAGTGCGAACATGGCTTTCGGCCTGTGCCCGATGCTGACGCAAGACGCGATCAAGGTGCTGGCCGCACACGGCACCGACGATCAGCGCGCGCGGCTGATGCGGCCGATGGTGGAGGGGCGCTGGACCGGGACGATGTGCCTGACGGAGCCGCAATCGGGCTCCGACCTCGGTGGCATACGCACGAAAGCCGAGCCGGTGGGGGCCGATCCGGCGGTGGACGGCATGTTCCGGATCAGCGGGCAGAAGATCTACATCACCTACGGCGAGCACGACTACACCGACAACATCCTGCACCTGGTGCTGGCGCGGCTGCCGGATGCGCCTCCGGGCAGCGCGGGTATCTCGTTGTTCGCGGTGCCGAAGGTGAATGCCGACGGGTCGCGCAACGGCGTGGTGTGCCTGTCGCTGGAGCACAAGCTGGGCATCCATGCCTCGCCGACCTGCGTGATGGGGTTCGAGGGAGCGCTGGGCGAGATGGTCGGCGCGCCGAATCGCGGCCTGCCGGCGATGTTCGCGATGATGAACGCGGCCCGGCTTGGCGTGGCGATGCAAGGTGTGGCGGTGGCGGAGCGGGCGTTCCGCCGGGCCGTGGATTTCGCCGGGCAGCGGGCGCAGGGCGGGGCGACGATCGACAAGCATCCGGACGTGCGGCGCATGCTGCTGACGATGCGCGCCCTGGCGCTCGGCGGGCGGCTGCTGACGCTGTATGCGGCGACGGTGGGCGGCGCGCGGGGCGAGTTGCTGATCCCGGTGGCCAAGGCGTGGTGCACCGATGCGGGGGTGGAGGCAGCCTCGACCGGCGTTCAGGTGCATGGCGGCATGGGGTTCATTGAGGACACCGGGGCGGCGCAGCATTTGCGCGATGCGCGGATCGCGCCGATCTACGAGGGCACCAACGGCATCCAGGCGATCACCCTGCTGAAGCGCGGGCTGCTGCGGGATCAAGGGGCGGCGGTGCGGGCGCTGCTGGACGAGATTGCCGACACCCCTGCCCTGGCACCGTCGGCGGGGCTTGCGGCGGAGGCGGCTGCGTGGCTGCGCCAGGCGGACGGGCGGGCGGCGGAAGCCGGGGCGGCGGCGTTCCTGCAGGTGATCGGAACGCTGGCGGCCGGCTGGCTGTGTGCGCGCGTGCTGGCCCGGGCGGATGCGCCGGCGAATGCGCGCCGGGCGGCGCAGGTTTTCCTCGACCAGGTGCTGCCGCGCATCGACGCCTCGGCGGCGACGATCCTGCGCCCGAGCGCGGCTGTGGTGGACGAGGCGGCGATCGCCTAGATTGCCGCGCAGTCGATGGAGTGGCCCCGCATGTCCGTGTTCCGAAAAGTGTCGTCCGGCCTGGTCCTGGGTGCGGCCGTGCTGGGGCTGTCGGCCTGCGAGGTGGTGAAGGACAACACCACCTGCCCCACCCCGCCGGCCTTGCGCGTGGAGGTGCCACCGAAGCCGCCGGTGTCGGAGCAGGAACAAATCTGGCAGCCCGGGCACTGGGAATGGAACGGCGCCAGCCACACCTGGCGCGAGGGACGCTGGATCCTGCGCGAGGGGCGCACTGGGCTGTGGACGCATGGCCACTGGGTGCGCGACAAGGTGCCGGGGCCATGCCGCTGGGTTCCGGCGGTCTGGCAGCAATAGAGCGAAATCAGGCGCCCTGTTCCAGCGCCCGGATCATGTGGGCGCGCAGGCGGTCGGCGGGCGGGGAGAGCGGTTCGGTGGACAGGAGGGCAACCTCCGTGTCGGCCAGGAACGGCAGCGGGCCGCCATCGAGCGCAGTGAGGCCGGCGGGCACCATGTCCTTCGGCAGCACCGTCATGCCCAGCCCGGCGCGCACCGCGGCCAGCGAGCCGGCCAGCGAGCCGCAGGTGTAGGCAATGCGCCATCGCCGCCCGACGCGGTCGAGCGCATCGACGGCGCGCTTGCGATAGACGCAGGGCGGCGGCGATACCACCAGCGGGAGGGGGCGCGTGTCGGGCGGCAGGCCGGCGGGGCCGGCGACCCAGACCAGGTTTTCGCGCCAGACCCGCACGCCGCCGACCAGGCGCGCATCGGCGGCCGGCTCGCGCTTCAGCAGCACGATGTCGAAGCGGTCGTCGCGGAACATGTCCAGGAGATTGAGGGTGAGGTCGCAGGTGACCTCCAGCACCACCTCCGGATAGGCCTGGGCGAAGCGGGCCAGCACGCCGGGGAGGTGGGAGGTGGCGAAATCCTCGGGCGTGCCGAGTCGCACCAGGCCGGCGAGGTGCGGCTCGGCGACCTTGGCCACCATCTCGTCGTTCAGCGCCAGCATCTGCCTTGCATAGCCCAGCAGCGTCTCGCCGCGGGCGGTGACGCGGACCGACTTGGTGGTGCGGTCAAACAGCCGGTGGCCGAGCGTGTCTTCCAGGCGTTTGATCTGCAGCGAGATGGTGGATTGGGTGCGCAGCAGCCGCTCGGCCGCGCGGGAGAAGCTGCCGGTTTCCGCCACGGTGGCGAAGGCGCGGATGAGGTCGAGGTCGAGCTGGGGCGTCTGGGGCATGGCCGATCTGTCTATCGCGTTTGCCAATGATAAATGTTGTGACTATCAATTTCCAGCATCAATCATGCCCCTCTACACAGGGCGCGACGCAACCGATGGAGCCTTGTGCCATGACCCTCCTCGCCCCCCTGTCCCAGTTCCAGGCCGCGCCCGCCGGCGAGGCCGATGCGCAGGTGTTGCGTCCGGTGCCATTGGCGGTGGCGATGGGTGACGGGATCGGGCCCGAGATCATGCGCGCCAGCCTCAAGGTGCTGCAGGCCGCGGGGGCAGCGCTGGCCATCGAGGAGATCGAGCTGGGCGACGCGGTGTATCGGGCCGGCCACAGCAGCGGCATCGCACCGGCCACGTGGGACGTGCTGCGGCGGACCAAGCTGCTCTACAAGGCGCCGATCACCACGCCGCAGGGCGGCGGCTATAAATCCCTGAACGTGACGCTGCGCAAGTCCCTCGGCCTGTTCGCCAACGTGCGGCCGACCAGCGCCTATGCGCCGTTCGTGTCGACCAGGCATCCCGGCATGGACGTGGTGATCGTGCGCGAGAACGAGGAGGACCTGTATGCCGGCATCGAGCACCGGCAGACGGACGACGTGTACCAGTGCCTCAAGCTGGTGTCGCGGCCGGGCACCGAGAAGATCGTCCGCTACGCCTTTGAGCATGCGCGGCGCACCGGGCGGCGCAAGGTGAGCTGCTTCTCTAAGGACAACATCATGAAGCTCACCGACGGGCTGTTCCACCAGACCTTCGACATGATCGCCAAGGAATACAAGGAGATCGAGACCGACCACTGGATCATCGACATCGGGGCCGCGCGGCTGGCCAGCAAGCCCGGGCAGTTCGATGTGATCGTCACCGGCAACCTCTACGGCGACATCATCAGCGACATCGCCGCCGAGATCGCGGGCTCGGTGGGGCTGGCGCCGTCGGCCAATATCGGGGCGCACGGGGCGATGTTCGAGGCCATCCACGGCTCCGCGCCGCTGATCGCCGGGCAGGACGTGGCCAACCCCTCCGGCCTGCTTCTGGCCGGGGTGATGATGCTGGTGCATGCCGGGCAGCCGCGCGTGGCCGAGCGGGTGCACAACGCCTGGCTGCGCACGATCGAGGACGGGGTGCATACCGCCGACATCCCGCAGGACGGGCCGGGCGCGCGGCTTGTCGGCACGCAGGGCTTCGCCGCGGCGGTGATCGAGCGGCTGGGGCTGGAGCCGCGCCACCTCGCCCCCGTTCGCTACGAAGCGGTGCAGTACGGCGAGGCCGCGCCGGCCGCGGTACCCGAGGCGGCGCCGACGGTGCCGGCGGAGAAGCGGACGGTGGGGGTGGACGTGTTCGTGCACTGGTCCGGCGGCGCGCCGGAGGATCTCGCGGCCCTGATGGCGCCTGCCGAGACGGAGGCTTTCACGCTGTCGATGATCACCAACCGCGGAATCAAGGTCTGGCCGCAGGGGCTGCCCGAGACGTTCTGCACCGACCACTGGCGCTGCCGGCTCATGGCGCGGGACGGGCTGGTGCTGGACCACGAGATGATCGCGCAAATGTTGCTGCGGCTGGCCCGCGCCGGCGTGGCGTTCATCAAGACCGAGCACCTGTGCACCTTCGACGGGGTGGCGGGCTTCTCGCTGGGCCAGGGCCAGTAGCGGCGGGTTGACGCGCGGCCGCGCGCGGCGTGCAGTCGGTTCCGAATCAGGGAGGACCCGGCATGTCGAACGCGGCCGAAAGCGTGACCATCGGGCACGGCGCCCACCGCTACCGCTTCGAGCGGAACTGGGCGAAGCTGCCGCGCCACTGGAGCTTCGGCAGCGCCAACACGGCCGACCGGCCGCCGCGCACGGCGCTGAAGGGGGCGGTGGCGGCGAATGGCGACATCTATGTGCTGTCGCGCAGCGCCCATCCGGTCATGGTGTTCGACCCCGAGGGCAGGTTCATCACCTGCTGGGGCGAGGGGCTCTATTCCAATTTCGTCCATTCCATCGCGATCGCACCGGACGGGACAGTGTACGTGATCGATTCCGGCCTGCACGCCATCTTCCACCACAAGGCGGACGGCACGCTGATCCGCACGCTGGGCACGCCCGGCATGCCCTCGCCGACGTGGCAGGGCAACCCGTTCAACATGCCCACGCACATCGCCTTCCACCCGAATGGCGACGCCTATGTGTCCGACGGCTACGGCAACAAGCGCGTGCACCGCTTCGCCATGGACGGCACGCACAAGCATTCCTGGGGCGGGCCGGGTGAAGGGCCGGGCCAGTTCTCGCTGGTCCACTTCATCGCCATCGACGCCACGGGCCGCATCTACATCACCGACCGCGAGATCCACCGCATCCGGATGTTCGACGAGGAAGGCGCATGGCTGGCCGACTGGCACGGCTTCGACATGCCGAGCGACCTCGCCATCGGCCGGTACGCCATCTATGTCGGCGGGCGCGACGGGCTGTCGATCTGGAGCCATGACCGGACCGAGATCATCCGCTGGAAGGCCGACGAGCCCTATGCCGGCGCGTTCAACATCCATGGCGTGTGGCTCGACGCAGACGAGAACATCTACCTAGCGCATTTCGACAAGGCGGTGAGCAAGCTCACGCGCGTCTGATCGGCCATCATGTCCATGCTCGACCTCGCCGCAGCGAACCTGCTCTCGCCGCTGCTGCTGTGCTTTGCCCTTGGCGCGCTGGCAGTGCTGGTGCGCAGCGACCTGCGCTTTCCGGAGCCGGTGTTCAACGCGCTGTCGATCTACCTGATGCTGGCGATCGGGCTGAAGGGCGGGGTGGAGTTGTCGCGCCTGCCGCCGGCCGACTTCTTGCTGCCGGGGTTCGCGGCACTCGGGCTGGGGGTGGCGATTCCGCTGTGGTGCTATGGGCTGCTGCGCCGGATGGGCCGCTTCGGGGTGGCAGACGCGGCGGCGCTGGCGGCGCATTACGGCTCCGTCTCGGCGGTGACGTTCGTTGCCGCGATCGCATACCTGGACGCCACGCACACGCCCTACGAAGGCTTCGCCCCGGCGCTGCTGGCGATCATGGAGGTGCCGGCGATCGTGGTCGCCTTCGCGCTCGCGCGGCGCGGCGGGGCGATCGGTGGGGCGGCGAACAGCACCCCCGCCGAGGCGGTGCGCGAGATTTTGGCCGGCAAGAGCGTGCTGCTGCTGGCCGGCGGGCTGGCGATCGGCGCCATCGTCGGCGAGGCCGGCTATGCCCGGGTGAAGCCGGTGTTCTCTGATCTGTTCCAGGGCGCGCTGTGCCTGTTCCTGCTGGAACTTGGCATGCTCGCCGCCGCCCGGCTGGCCGATTTCCGCCGGGTGGGGCCGTTCCTGGCCGGCTTCGCGATCGTGATGCCGGTGCTGCACGGCATACTGGGCGTGGCGGTCGGGCACGGCATCGGGCTGTCGGCGGGCGGGGCGACGGTGCTGGGAACGCTCGCCGCCTCGGCCAGCTACATCGCCGCCCCGGCCGCGGTGCGCCTGGCGCTGCCGCAGGCCAATCCCGGCTATTACCTGACCGCCTCGCTCGCCATCACCTTCCCGTTCAACCTGACCCTGGGCTTGCCGCTCTACAACGCGCTGGCACGCTGGCTGGCGGGAGGACCCTGATGCAGACCGTGGCAGTGACGCTGGTGACGATCGTGGCGGAGAAGGTGCTGGCCGGGCGGCTGACCCAGGCGGTCCTGGCGGCGGGCGCCACCGGCTACACGATCGGCGAGGCCGGCGGCGTCGGCTCGCGCGACATGCGCGCCTCCACGCTGGACGGCGAGAACGTGCGCATCGAGGTGCTGGCCGGCGAGGGCGTGGCGGATGCGCTGCTGGAGATGCTGGCGCGCGACTGGTTTCCGTATTACGCCGTCGTCGCCTGGACGGCCGCGGTGGGTGTGGTCCGCGGCGAGAAATACGCCGGGCGTGGCTAGCGCGCCGGCCGGAGCGGATTTGCGATGGATGGACTTCTGAACGGCTATGCGCGTTTTCGCGCCACCGCGTGGCCCGAGCGCAAGCGGATGTTCGAGCGGCTGGCCGAGCGCGGCCAGGCACCGCGCGCCGTGGTGATCGCCTGCGCCGACAGCCGGGTGGACCCTGGCATGGTGTTCGACACCGGGCCGGGCGAGCTGTTCGTGGTGCGCAACGTGGCCAACCTGGTGCCGCCCTACGCCCCGGACGGTGCCCACCACGCCACCAGTGCCGCGCTGGAGTTTGGCATAAGGGTGCTGCGCGTTGGGCACCTGATCGTCATGGGCCACGGCATGTGTGGCGGCATCACGGCCCTGCTCGGCGGCGCGCCACCGCAGGCCACCGACTTCCTGGTGCCCTGGATCAACATCGCAGCCAAGGCCAGGGAGCGCGTGCTGGCCTGCGACGACGGCGGCGATCCGCAGTTGGCCCTGGAGGAGGCGGCGATCGGCCTGTCGCTGGACAATTTGCGCGGCTATCCCTGGATCGCCGAGCGGCTGGCCGATGGATCGCTGGAACTGCATGGCGCGCATTTCGACGTGCGCCACGGCCTGCTCAACCTGATGGGCGAGGACGGGAT
>JANPIH010000287.1:0-13034 GCA_031424895.1 Rhodospirillales bacterium | reverse complement strand
ACCGAACTCCATGTGCCGTCATGCAGGGATGTCGTGTTCATCCCCGCACCGAATCACATCAAGCCGCGTCGGGAAAAGACCCTTCGATTCGCGCCTATGGGGCCAAGCCCCTGGACCTTATCCTTCTGAAAAATAATGGGGATCAAAGGGCCGCCGGCCCTTTGCGGGTCCAGGGCAGAGCCCTGGCCTTGCCTGTTTCGAGCCTTTTCTTCGCGCCTATGGGGCTCGGCCCCTGGCGGGTCTGGGCGGAGCCCAGCCTCCCTTATCTTCGGACCTATCGGTCCGAGCGCCGGGTGACGGTCATGCGTATCAGCCGATCCAGTCGTGGATAGGCTGTGTCGAGGTGGCGGTTGCCTTCGGCGAACAGCCGGTCCTGGCCGCCGGCGCGCATGCCGCCGCCGGAGGTTTCGCCGTAGCCGCCGTGCAGCGCGTGCACGACTTCCATGCCGGAGACGACGCGGCCGAACGGGGCGAAGCCAGGCTCGGGGTCGTTCTGGGCGGCGTTGTCGCCCAGGTTGACGAATATCTGGGTTGAGCGGGTGTTCGGCCCCGTATTGGCGAAGGCCACGAAGCCTTCCGTGTTCGATTGCGCCGGGATGTCGTCGGGGATGGTGCGGGCGCGCCAGGCCTGGGCGAGCGCGGGGGCGCCCGCGATTCCGAACTGGGCCCACTTGCCGGGCACGACGCGGAAGAAGCGCGAGTCGTCATAGTAGCCATGCGCCACGAGCTCGAAGAAGCGGTCGGCACCGTGCGGCGCCCAGTCGCGCCGGACCTCGATCGCGAAGTTTCCGGCGGTCGTTTCGACCGTGACAACGAAGACCGATGGGGTGGACATGCGTGCCGTTAGCCGGCCAGCGCCGTGTCGAGGTCGCGGATCAAATCGTCGGAATCCTCCAACCCGATCGACAGGCGCACCACGTCCGGGCCGGCGCCGGAGGCCAGGCGCTGTTCGTCGGTGAGTTGGCGGTGGGTGGTGCTGGCGGGGTGGAGGATAAGGCTGCGGGTGTCGCCAACATTGGCGAGGTGGGAGAACAGGCGCACGGATTCCACCAGCTTGATGCCGGCCTCGTAGCCGCCCTTGACGCCGAAGGTGAAGACGGAGCCTGGGCCCTTGGGCATGTAGCGCTTCGCCAGCGCGTGGAACGGCGAGGAGGGCAGGCCGGCGTAGCTCACCCAGGCGACCTTGGGATGGCCAGCGAGGAAGTCCGCCACCTTCTGCGCGTTGGCCACGTGGCGGTCCATGCGGACGTGCAGGGTCTCGATGCCGGTGAGGATAAGCCAGGCGTTCATCGGCGAGAGGGTGGGGCCGAAATCGCGCAGGGCGACGGCGCGGGCCTTGGTGGTGAAGGCGAAATCGCCGAAATTCTCGTAGAACTTGAGGCCGTGATAGGCGGGCTCGGGATCGGCGAGGCTTGGGAAATTGCCGTTGCCGTAGTCGAATTTGCCCGATTCCACGATGATGCCGCCGAGCGAGTTGCCATGGCCGCCGAGAAATTTGGTCAATGAATGGGTGACGATGTCCGCCCCGTGCTCGAACGGGCGGCACAGGTAGGGCGAAGCCAGGGTGTTGTCGACGATGAGCGGAATGCCGTTGTCGTGGGCGATGTCCGCGACCGCGCGCAGGTCGACCACGATGCCGCCGGGGTTGGCCAGGCTCTCGACGAAGATCGCCTTGCACTTGGGCGTCAGCGCGCGGCGGAAATTCTCCGGGTCGGTCGGGTCGACGAAGTGGCAGGTCCAACCGAGCTTCTTGAAGCTGAGCGAGAACTGCGTCAGCGAGCCGCCATACAGGTTGCGGCTGGCCACGAACTCGTCGCCTGGCTCCAGAAGGGTGAAGAAGGTGACGAACTGCGCGGCGTGGCCCGAGGAGGCGGCGACGGCGGCGCGGCCGCCTTCGAGGCTGGCGACGCGCTCCTCCAGCACGGACACGGTCGGGTTCGACAGCCGCGTGTAGACGTGGCCGAAATTGTGCAGGTTGAACAGCGAGGCGGCGTGGTCCACGTCGTCGAACACGAAGCTGGTGGTCTGGTAGATCGGCGTGCCCCGCGCGCCGGTGGTGGGGTCCGGCGCGGCGCCGGCGTGGACGGTGCGGGTGGCGAAGCCGTATTCCAGGTTCTGCGGCGGCAGCGGGCGGTTGCGGCCGGGGCGGTCGTTGGGCGGCTCGGGCGCGCGGTTGCGGATGATGCCGGAATTGACGCCGCTCCATGACAGCTCGCCGCCGAAGCGGCTGAACTCGATCTTGGGGCAGCGGTCCATGATAACTTCGAGGCCGGCGGCTTCCGCCTTGGCGCCGGCTGCGTCGTGGCGGACGCCAAGCTGGGACCACAGCACCTTGGCACCGATGGCGATCGCCTCGTCAGCGATGCCCGGCAGCGCGTCCGACGCGCGGAACACGTCGACCATGTCGACTTGGTCGGGGATGTCGGCCAGCTTCGCGTGGATGGTCTCGCCGAGCAGGGTCTGGCCGGCGGTGCCGGGGTTCACCGGGATCACGCGATAGCCTTTCGATTGGAGATACTTCATCACGAAGAAGCTCGGCCGGTTCCAATTGGAGGAGGCGCCAACCATGGCGATGGTTTTCACGCGCTGCAGGATCGCACGGATCTGGGCGTCGCTGTAGGCGAGTGGGGCTATCTGGTTCATTGCCATCCCTTTCCAAGTCGCATGCCGGCGTGGCAGGGTGAGTAGCACATGGCACGCAAACCCGCAGGCCTCTCCGACCAGTTGGGCATGCTCGAACTGCCCGCCAGCCCCGCTGCGTCCGCGATCGGCGCGGACGGGCATCGCGACCGCATGCGCGCGCGCATCCTCGCCGGCCAGGGCGATACCATGGCGGATTACGAGCTGCTGGAGATGATGCTGTTCATCGCCCTGCCCCGCATCGACACCAAAACGCTGTCCAAAACGCTGATCGCCCGCTTCGGCAGCTATGCCGCCGTGATCGCGGCCCCGCGCGAGGAGCTGCTGGCGGTGAAGGGGGTGGGCGAGTCGGCGGTGGCGACGCTGAAGGTGGTGCATCTCGCCGCCCAGCGCCTGGCCCGCGCCGAGGTGCAGGACCGGCCGCTGCTCGGCAACTGGGACCGGCTGATGGAATACCTGCACACGGTGCTGGCGCGCGAACGGATCGAGCAGTTCCGGGTGCTGTTCCTGGACACCCGCAACCGCCTGCTGGCCGACGAGGCGCAGGCCAGGGGCACGGTGAACCACACCCCGGTCTATCCGCGCGAGGTGGTCCGACGTGCCCTGGAGTTGAAAGCCACGGCCGTGATCCTGGTCCACAACCACCCCAGCGGCGACCCCACGCCGTCGCGCGACGACATCGAGATGACGCAGGAGGTCCGACGCGCCGCAGCGGCGCTGTCGATCGTGCTGCACGACCATGTGATTGTCGGCAACGGAAAGTGGCTGAGCTTTCGACGGGAGGGATTGCTGTGACGGGTCCGCGACGTGTGCGCATCGGCGAGGCCCGGGCCTTCGACTACGCATTTGAACCACCGGTGCAGGCGCGGATGGAGGATGTTGGTCGAACGCTTGGCTCGCAGAAGATCGGGCTCACGATCCAGACAGTGCAGCCCGGCCACCGCTCCAGCCGGCGGCACCGGCACCTGTTCCAGGAGGAGCTGCTGATCGTCATGTCCGGCGAGGGGACGCTTTTGCACGGCGATACGCGCGTACCGTGCGGCCCCGGCGATGCGTTCCTCTATCTGGCAGGCGATCTCGCGCTGCACAGTTTCGAGAACACCGGCACCGCGCCGCTGGTGATCTGGGCCTTCGGCGACCGCCATCCGCACGAGGTCTGCGAATACCCCGACCAGGGCGTGGCCTTCGTGGAAGGGCTTGGGGCCGAGGTGCGGCTGGCAGATGCAAAGCCGAGCGAATGGACCGAGGAGCGACGCGGCGGGACATCGTAGCGGGTTCCGCCGGCGCGGGTCTTCACGACAGACCGCATTGCCGAACCGCCATGCATCGCAGCACCCTGCTGCTCGCCGCCCTGCTCGCACCCTGGAAGCTGTCGTGCTGCACGACCATGTCAACGTGGAGAAGGGGAAGTGGCTGAGCTTCCGGCGGGAGGGGCTGCTGTGAGGGCGACGACAAGCAACGCGAGGGCGGCAACGGCGGCGCCGGCCGGGCCGATGGCGGCGTAGCCCAGATTGTCGGCAACCACGCCGCCGAGCAGCGCACCGGCGCCCTGGCCCGCGAACACCATCGACCCGTTAAGGCCGAACAGCACCGGCCCGGCGGCAGGCGCGGCGGCCGCCAGGCGCACCTGCACCAGCGGGATCAGCGTGAACAACGCGGCGGCGCCGAGCAGGACCACGAGCGCGAGGGCGGCGCCCGCGGCCTCGGGCGCGCCCTGCGGACCGAAAATCAGCAACGGGGCATAGGCAAGCAGCGACAGCATCATGACCAGGAAGATCGATGCCGGCGCGCCCGGCCCACGGCTGCGTTCCGCGATGCGGCCGCCGAGGACAACACCGAGGATCGCGCCGATGCCGACCGCGGCCTGGAACCCGGCGATCGCGGCGCCGCCAAGTCCGGTGGTGCGGGTGACGATCGGGCCAAGATAGGCGGCGACGGTGAAGATCGCGGTGAAGCCGAGCAGGGTGAAGGCGAGGCCGCCGCGCACCGCGGGCAGGCGCAACGCCTCGCCCACCGGCCGGCGGGCAGCGGCGGCGGGCGGCGGAAGGCGGGGCAGTGCGAAGCGCAGGGTCGCGGCAGCGGCCAGCACGAGCAGGGCGGCCAGGCCGAAGCTCGCCCGCCAGCCGAACGCCGCGCCGACCACCGAGCCCAGCGGCACGCCCAGCACCAATGCGAGGGTGATGCCGCCGGTCACCATGGCAAAGGCGCGGCCACGTTTTTCCGGCGGCGCCAGGGCCATGGCGGCGGCGGTGGAGAGCGGAGTGATCACGCAGGCGGCGAGGGCGGCTGCGACACGCAGGCCAAGCAGCGCCGGAAAGCCGGCGGCAAGCATCGCCAGCAGGTTGATGGCCGCCATCGCCAGCAAGGCCCAGACCAACACGGCCCGTCGTTCGAGCCCGCCGGCCAGCGCGGCGGCAAGCGGGGCACCCAGCGCCACCGTCACGGCATAGACGCTGGCCAACTGCCCGGCGGCGCCCACGCTGATGGCGAGGTCGCGGGCGATGTCGTCGAGCAGGCCGCCAAAGACGAAACTCTGGGTGCCGGTGGCGAAGCTGGCAAACGCGAGAGCGGCGAGGGGCGACATCGGAATCTCCGGTATTGTAGATACAACATCCAGGGCGGCGTCAGCCAGCGGCGGCGCGCAGGCCGGCAAGGACGCCGAGGCTGTGTGCCGCGGCCGGGGCGCCAAGGCGGGCAACCAGGCGGTCCTGGGCGTCGCGCCACAGCACAAGCCCGTCCGTGAGCCGGGCACTGCCGGCCGCGGTGAGGTGATGGCGTTGGCGGCGGCCGGTGCCGGCCTCGGCCACTACCAAGCCGTCGCGGCGCAGCACGGCAAGGTTGCGCGCCAGCGTCGAGCGGTCGACACCGACGGCGGCGGCAAGGGCGGCTGCGGAGTCGGTCCGGCCGGCGCCGATTACGCACATGGTGGTGAACTGGGTGACCTCGAGGCCGGCAGGCGCAAGTGCGGCATTGTAATGGCGGGTGAGCGCGTTGGCGGCGCGGCGGGTGGCGTGGGCCAGGCAGGTGTCGCGCATGCCCAGCAACTGCGTCGCCAGGCGGGCCTCGGTGGAAGGGGGGGCGGTCATGGCGCCTCGGACGCGGAAGAAAAATGCGAAGGTGTAGATACATCATATCGCGGGCAATGGCCACCGACGAGATGGGAGGCGGCGTAACGCCGAGGCGTGACGGGTGTCGAACCAACACACACATTGCGCGGAGATCCCAGAATGCGCCGCCGCCCCCTGTTGCTGCTGGTCGTTGCCGCCCTGACCTCCGCGAGTGGACAGGATGCCGCGCAGGCCAAGGCCGGCATCGTGAACGCCGAGGACGGGGTGGCGCTGGCGGGCCACGATCCGGTCGCCTATTTCGCCGCAACGAAGGCCACGCCAGGCCGCGCCGATGTCACCGCCGTGCATGAGGGCGCCACCTATCGCTTCGCCAGTGCCGCAAACCGAGACGCCTTCCTAGCCGACCCTGCCCGCTACCTGCCGCAGTACGGCGGCTGGTGCGCCTATGGCATGGCGCGCGGCTACAAGGCGGTGATCGATCCGGCGGCGTTCACGGTGGCCGGCGGCAGGCTCTACCTGAACTACAACGCCATGATCGCCATCCAGTGGCAGCGCAACCGGGAGCACGAGATCCGCCGCGCCGACGCGCACTGGCCGAAGGTGATGCACAACCTTAACGTGGCTCAGTAGGGCAGACAGCAAGGTTGTTCTTTTTTGAAATAAAGAACCAAAAAACTTTTCATTCATTTGCGTATCATCTGATCCGTCAGGCACGGTGCAAATGGGAAAAGTCTTTTTGCTTCTTTTTCTTCAGAAAAAGAAGGTCTTTTCTTCTCCTTTCCCAACGCCTCTAGGCGCGCTGAGGCCGGACGCGGCATACTCCGCGTACCAGGGAGACATGCCACGTGGCCAAGCCGAACAACGTGCTGTTCATCATGTGCGACCAGCTGCGCTGGGATTATCTGTCGTGCAACGGGCATCCCGGCCTGGCGACGCCGAACATCGATGCGCTGGCGGCGCGCGGTGTGAACTTCACGCGCGCCTATGTGCAGTCGCCGGTGTGCGGGCCGAGCCGGATGAGCTTCTACACCGGGCGCTACATGCGCAGCCACGGCAGCAACTGGAACCGCTTCCCACTGCGCATCGGCGAGCCGACGCTGGGCGACGCGCTGGCGCCCTTGGGCGTGCGCACCGCGCTGGTGGGCAAGACCCACATGGCCGCCGACTCGGAAGGCATGGCGCGACTCGGCATCGATCCCGATTCGCGACTCGGCGTGCTGGCCAGCGAGTGCGGCTTCGAGCCCTATGAACGCGACGATGGCCTGCATCCCACCCCCTCGCGGCCCCGGCCCGCCTATGACGAATACCTGCGCCGGCTGGGCTTCGAGGCCGAGAACCCGTGGGAGCACTGGGCCAATTCCGGTGGCGACGCGGATGCGCTGCTGAACGGCTGGCTGCTCGCCCATGCCGACAAACCCGCCCGCATCCCGGAGGAGCATTCCGAGACGCCGTACATGACGCGACGGGCGATGGATTTCATTGGCGAGGCGGCGAAGGAAGGACGGCCCTGGTGCCTGCATCTCTCCTACATCAAGCCGCACTGGCCCTATATCGTGCCGGCACCGTATCACGCGATGTACGGCGCCAACCATCTGCTGCCGGTGGTGCGCGACGAGGCGGAGCGGGCCGATCCGCATCCGGTGTATCGCGTCTTCCAGGATTTCCGCGTCAGCCGCAACTTCTCCCGCGAGGAAGTGCGCGCCCGCGTGCTGCCGGCCTACATGGGGCTGATCAAGCAGATCGACGACCAGATCGGCGTGCTGATGCGCTTCCTGGCGGCGCGCGGCGAACTGGCGACCACCACCATCGTATTCACCTCCGACCACGGCGACTACCTCGGCGACCACTGGCTCGGCGAGAAGGACCTGTTCCACGAGTGCTCGGTGCGGGTGCCGATGATCGTGGCCGACCCGTCGCCGGCGGCCGACGCCACACGCGGCTCCACCTGCGACGCGCTGGTGGAGGCGATCGACCTGGCACCCACCTTCGTGGAGGCGTTCGGCGGCACGGTTGCGAACCACGTGATGGAGGGGCGCTCGCTCCTGCCCTGGCTGCGCGGCGAGCGGCCAGCCTGGCGGCAGGCGGTGTTCAGCGAATACGACTACGGGCCGCAGGAGGCGCGCGAAGCCCTGAACCAGCCGGTCGACCGGTCCCGGCTGTTCATGGCGTTCGATGGGCGGTGGAAATACATCCACGCCGTGGGCTTCCGGCCGATGCTCTACGACCTCGCCACCGACCCGAACGAGTTCCACGACGTCGGCGCAGACCCCGCGCGGGCGGCCGAGCGCGCACGCATGAAGGACATGCTGTTCGACTGGGCCCTGCGCGACCACAACCGCGTCACCACGGCCGACGCGCGCATCCGTAGCTACAGCCGCGCCGGGCAACTCCGCGCCGGGCACCTGATCGGCTATTGGGACGAGGCGGAGCTGGCGCAGGCAAGGAAGGAAGCGGAGTAAAGCAAGGAAGGCCTTCTTTTTCTGAAGAAAAAGAAGCAAAAAGACTTTTCATTCCTTTGCACCCGGTCAGCCACGGCGCAAAGGAGTGAAAGTTTTTTGGTTCTTTTTTTCAAAAAAGAACTGCTTCCTTACATACCTCCTTGCTTATGGATCGGGTCGATCCACAGCACTTCCTCCGGCTTCTCCACCGGCTGCACGCCCGGGATGTTCACCACCACCGCCTCGTTGTCGCTGCGCACCAGCACGCATTCCAGCGTCTCGTCGTCGGAGGCATTGATCTCCTGGTGCGGGACGTAGGGCGGCACGAAGATGAAATCGCCCGGCCCGGCCTCGGCCACGTATTCCAGGTTCTCGCCCCAGCGCATCCGCGCCCGGCCCTTCAGCACGTAGATCACGCTTTCCAGCGCACCGTGGTGATGCACCCCAGTTTTGGCGCCGGCATGGATGTTCACCGTGCCGGCCCAGATTTTCTGGGCACCGACGCGGGCAAGGTTGATCGCGGCGGCGCGGTTCATGCCGGGGGTCTGCGCCGTGTTGGTGTCGAGGCTGTCGGCCGGAATCACCTTCACGCCGTGCAGTTTCCAGTCGACGGTGCCGGGCGCGGGGGCACCGTGGTCATGGTCGTCGTGGTGATGTGGGTGACCATCATGTGGCATCGTGAATTTCCTATTCCACGTTCTACCATGAGTTATACCGACCTGCCACTGCCACACAAGGTTGATCCGCCGCGGCCCGCAAAACGACCGGGCGGGGTTGGGTCAGGTCCAGGCAAACCGCGGATATCGTGGCGCACCAGGGCGATTGATGCGTGCCGCACCACACACCGCGGATCGCCGCCACCGTTGCCGGCGTGGAACTGTCACTCGTGCTGGGGCAGCCAGCCGGTCAGCCGGGCGGGGGCAGGAGCCAGCCCATCTTCTCCGCCACGTCCCAGCCGCCGTCCCAGACCATCTTGACCGCGACGAACAGTACAATGATCAGCCCGATCCAGGCGATCCACTTGTACTTCTCCAGCAGCTTGGCGATAAAGCTGGCAGCCACACCCATCAGCACCACCGAGATCGCGATGCCGAACACCAGTATCCAGGGGTGCCCTTCGGCCGCGCCGGCAACGGCCAGCACGTTGTCCAGGCTCATCGACACGTCGGCGATAACGATCTGGATCATCGCCTGGCGCAGGGTCTTCGGTTGGGCCGGCGCTGCCACCTCTGCGTGGCCGTGGCCGCTGCCGGACGTCAGGTCGCGGTACATCTTCCAGCAGACCCACAGCAGCAGCACGCCGCCGGCGAACAGCAGCCCGATGATCTGCAGCAGTTGCAGCGTGACGGCGCCAAACGCGATGCGCAGCACGGTGGCGCCGGCGATGCCCACGATGATGGCGCTGCGCCGCTGATGCGCCGGCAGGCCGTTGACGGCAAGGCCGATCACCACGGCGTTGTCGCCGGCCAGGGTGATGTCGATGATGAGAACCTGGATGAGCGCGCTGAGCTCTTCCGCCGAGATGAACGGCATCGGGCATCCTTGTCGGGGTGGTTGGCTGCCCTTAAACGGGGCCACGCAAGTCCGCAATGGAGTCCCGTGCATGGTGCCCCGATATACCCGTCCGGCCATGGCAGCGATCTGGGCGCCCGAGAACCGCTACCGGATCTGGTTCGAGATCGAGGCGCTGGCCGCGGAAGGCATGTCGCTGCATGGCGATGTGCCCCCCGAATCGGCGCGCGCGATCCGCGAGAAGGGCGGGGCCAAGCTGGCGGCGATCAGCGCCGAGGACGTGCAGCGGATCGACGATATCGAGAAAGTGACCCGCCACGACGTCATTGCCTTCCTCACCTGGCTGGCCGAGGCGATCGGCGACGACAGTCGGTTCGTGCATCTGGGCCTCACCAGCTCCGACGTGCTGGACACCTGCCTGTCGGTGCAGCTGACCCAGGCGGCCGACCTGCTGATCGCTGATATCGATGCGGTGCTGGCGGCACTGAAGGCGCGGGCGTTCGAGTTCAAGCACACCCCGACGATCGGGCGCAGCCACGGCATCCATGCCGAGCCGACCAGCTTCGGCCTCAAGCTGGCGGGCCACTACGCCGAGTTCGCCCGCGGGCGGGAGCGGCTGGTCGCAGCGCGCCGCGAGATCGCCGTCGCGGCCCTGTCCGGCGCCGTGGGCACATTTGCCCATGTCGACCCGCGCGTGGAGGAATTCGTGGCGGGGAAGCTGGGCCTGGCGGTGGAGCCGGTTTCTACCCAGGTGATCCCGCGCGACCGGCACGCGATGTTCTTCGCGGTGCTGGCCGTGGTGGCCTGCGCCGTCGAACGGCTGGCAACCGAAGTGCGCCACCTGCAGCGCAGCGAGGTGCGCGAGGCGGAGGAGTTCTTCCACGCCGGGCAGAAGGGCAGCTCGGCGATGCCGCACAAGCGCAACCCGGTGCTGTCCGAGAACCTCACCGGGCTGGCCCGTATCGTGCGCGCCGCCGTGGTACCGGCGCTGGAGAACGTGACGCTGTGGCACGAGCGCGACATCTCGCACTCGTCCGTCGAGCGGGCGATCGGGCCGGATGCGACCGTGACGCTGGATTTCGCCCTCGCCCGGCTGGCCGGCATGATGGAGAAGCTGACCGTGTATCCGGAGCGGATGCAGGCAAACATCGACGCGCTCGGCGGGGTGGTGCATTCCGGCGAGGTCCTGCTGGCCCTGGCCCGCGCCGGCATCCTGCGCGAGGACGCCTATGCCATCGTGCAGCGCAATGCCATGGCAACCTGGACGCAGCTGGGCACGCCCGGGGAACGCAGCTTCCGCGAGAACCTGCTGGCCGATCCCGAGGTGGCCGGCCGTGTGACACCGGCGCGGATCGATGCCGCAATGGACGCGCGGCTGCACCTGGCGCAGCTGGATACGCTGTTCACTCGGGTATTCGGGGAACCCGGCCCCGCCGCTCCCGGCTGACAGGGGCGCAGGGCCGCCCCACCCCCCGCGTGTGGCGCGCGGGCGGGGGGGCTGCTATATGCCCGCCTGCGTCGCCGGTTGCGGCGCAGCATTGGGGCCGCCGCCCCCACGCGCCATCCCATCGGGGAAGACTGCCATGGCCCGCCGCCGCCAGCTCTACGAGGGCAAAGCAAAGATCCTGTTCGAGGGCCCGGAGCCCGGCACCCTGGTGCAGTATTTCAAGGACGACGCAACGGCCTTCAACGCCCAGAAAAAGGGCATCATCACCGGCAAGGGGGTGCTGAACAACCGCATCAGCGAGCACCTGATGCTGCGGCTGACCGATATCGGCATCCCGACCCACTTCGTCCGCCGTCTCAACATGCGCGAACAACTCATTCGTGAGGTTGAGATTGTTCCTGTTGAGATCGTGGTGCGCAACGTCGCGGCCGGCAGCCTCTCCACCCGCCTCGGCATTCCCGAAGGCACCCGCCTGCCGCGCTCGATCATCGAGTACTACTACAAGAACGACACCCTGGGCGACCCGATGGTATCAGAGGAGCACATCACCTGCTTCGGCTGGGCCACCACCCAGGACATGGACGACATCGTCGCGTTGACGTTGCGCATCAACGACTTCCTGACCGGCCTGTTCCTCGGCGTCGGAATCACGCTAGTGGACTTCAAACTGGAGTTCGGCCGGCTGTGGGAGAACGAGGAGATGCGCATCGTGCTCGCCGACGAGATCAGCCCCGACAATTGCCGGCTGTGGGACAGCAAGACGAGCGAGAAGATGGACAAGGACCGCTTCCGCCGCGACATGGGCAAGGTCGAGGAGGCGTACCAGGAGGTCGCCCGCCGCCTGGGCATTCTTCCTGAAGCGGGCGTGCGCGATCTCAAGGGCCCCGAGGTGATGCAGTAATGTTTGGGATCAACGCGTTCGGAACCGTGCGATGAAGGCCGTGGTCACCGTCATGCTCAAAAGCGGCGTCCTCGATCCGCAGGGCAAGGCCATCGGCCAAGCGCTTGCCGGGCTTGGCTTTGCCGGTGTCGGCGAAGTGCGCGCAGGCAAGGTGCTGGAGATCGAGCTGGCCGAGACCGACCCGGCCAAGGCCCGGGCGGCGGCCGAGGACATGGCCCGCAAGCTGCTGGCCAACACGGTGATCGAGAGCTTCAAAGTCGAGGTCGCCTGACGTGAGAGCACTGTCGTGAAAGCGGGCATCGTCGTCTTCCCCGGCATCAACCGCGATCGCGACATGGCGATCGCGTTGCAGCGCAGCGCGGGCCGCGCGCCGCGCATGGTCTGGCACCGCGACACCGACCTGTCCGGCCTGGACCTCCTCGTCATCCCCGGCGGCTTCAGCTATGGCGACTACCTGCGCTGCGGCGCCATGGCTGCGCAGTCGCCGATCATGGCCGCCATCCGCGCGCATGCGTCCCGGGGCGGGCATGTGCTGGGCGTGTGCAACGGCTTTCAGATCCTGGTCGAATCCGGCCTGCTGCCTGGCGCCCTGCTGCGCAACCAGGGGCTGCGCTTCCTCGCCATGGACTGCCATTTGCGCGTGGAGCGGGCCGACACCGACTTCACTCGTCACTACCAATCGGGCGAAGTGTTCCGCGCCCCCATGGCCCATGGCGACGGCAATTACTTCGCCACGCCCGACACGCTGGACCGGCTGGAAGGTGAAGGCCGGGTGATCTTCCGCTACGCCACGCAAGCCGGCGACGTCACGCCCGCAGCCAACCGCAACGGCAGCCAGCGCAACATCGCCGGCATCGCCAGCGAGAACCTGCGCGTGCTCGGCCTGATGCCGCACCCCGAGGACCTCGTCGACCCGCTGATGGGCGGCGAGGACGGCAAGCCGCTTTTCGACTCGATCTGCGCCGCGCTGGCGGCTTGAGGAAGCCTGATACGATGGCGCGTGACGTGAACCAGGCCCTCGCCCGCGA
>JANPIH010000286.1:0-16408 GCA_031424895.1 Rhodospirillales bacterium | reverse complement strand
CAACCCCGCCGCGCAGCGTCACCTCGCCCTCAGTCAACACGCCGTCGGCCAGAACCCTGCCGCCGGTGATCCGCAATGCACGCATCGTCATTCCTCTCGGTGGTGGCCCTCTCGGTGGTGGCGCAGACGGATCAGGGCTCGAACACGATCTGCACGCGCGGGGTCGGATAGCGCGACATGCCGAACTCCACCACCATGCCGGCGGAATCGACATTGACGTTCTCGGTCACCAGCAGCGGCCGGTTGCGCGGCATGCCCAGCAGCATCGCCTCCTGCTCCGTCGGCATGCGGGCAGTGACCCGCGTCGCCTGGCGCCGGTAATCGGCCACCCCGGCCTCGGCCAGCGCGTCGGAAATTGTGCCGCCGGCGCGCAACGCGGCCAGCAACCGCGGAAACCGCGCGGCGGGGAAGTGATGCGCGCCGATGCTCACCGGGCGGCCATCGGCCAGGCCCAGCCGCTCCAGCCGCACGATCCGCGCCCCGGGGCGCAGGCCCAATGAAGCTGCAATGGTCGAATCGGCCGGCATCTCGCGCAGATCAAGCGTCTGCCCCGACGGCTCTTTGTTATGGCGGCGGATCCACTCCGAGAACCGTGTGCGTGGCCCGACGGTGTAGTCCAGCACGTCCTCGGCCACGAAGCTGCCGCGCCCCTGCTCCACCCGCACCAGCCCGTTGCGCGACAACTCCTCCAGCGCGCGGCGCACGGTATGGCGGTTGACCGCGAACCGCGCGGACATCTGCGCCTCGGTCGGCAGGCGCGCGCCCGGGGCCAGCGCGCCGACCGCAATCTGCTGCTCCACCGCCTCGGCAATGCGCCGCCACAGCGCCACCCCGCGCTCGCGCAAAGCCCGTGCGACCGGCTCAGGGGAGGACCCAGGAGCGGGGGTGGGGGCAGTCGTCATCGGAAGTTCATCCACCCGCGCCCTTCGATATGCGATCGCAGCTTGACGATACCGCAACCGATAGGTAGCTGTCTAGTTGTCTAGATATCCAACCACCGGAAAACGGCGCATGACCAAGCCCCCCGCCCCCCCGCACCCGCCCGCCCAGGAAGGCGCCGCCCCCGTTGCCGCACGGCAGCGCTGGATGTCGGTTCTGGCCCGCGCGAGCGCCGCGGCGCTCGCGACCCGCCTGGAAAGCGTCGCCTCCCTGCCCACCTGCACCGTGCTGCGTGGCCCCGAAAGCGGGCTGGTGATGCTGCGCGGCCGCGCCGGCGGCGGTGGCGGCCCGTTCAACCTCGGCGAGATGTCCGTCACCCGCTGCACCGTGCGCAGCGAAACGGGCTTCGTCGGCCACGCCTATGTCCAGGGCCGCGACGCCCGCCAGGCCAGGCTGGCCGCCGAGATCGACGCCACCCTGCAAGACCCCGCCCGCCACGACGCCCTGGCCCGCGCGGTCATCGAGCCGCTGGCCCAGGCCCAGCAGGCGGCGCGCGACTCCAAGGCCGCCAAGGCCGCGGCCACCCGCGTCCAGTTCTTCACCATGGCGACAATGCGCACATCATGAACACCCAAGCAGCCAGCATCGACCTCCCCGGCTTCGCCGACCCCGTCGCCGAGGCCCAGGCCAGCTTCCGCGCCCTGCTCGACGCGATGTCCCGCCCCGGCACGATCGCCACCGCCGGCCTCGGCCTCACGCCCCCCGCCCCGCTGGACCAAGCCACCGCCGCCGTGCTGCTGGCCCTGGTCGACGGTGACGCCCGACTGCACATCGCGCCGGACTGCGCCGCATCCCGCGACTGGCTGGTGTTCCATTGCAGCACCACGCCATCCGACGACATTGCCGCCGCCGCCTTCGTCGTCACCAAGACCATGCCCGACCTGTCCAGTCTCGCGACCGGCACCGACGAGGCGCCCGAAAGCGCTGCCACCCTGGTGCTGCAAGTGCCGGCACTCGGCAGCGGCGCGGCATTCCAGCTATCGGGCCCCGGGCTCAAGGCGCCCACGACCTTCCGCGCCGAAGGCCTGCCGCCCGATTTCGCCGCGCGCTGGGCCGCCAACCACGCGCTGTTCCCGCGGGGCATCGACCTCGTGCTCTGCGCCGGCACCACGCTGGCCGCGATCCCGCGCAGCATCACCGTGACGGAGGCGTAAGCGATGGCCTATGTGGCGGTGAAGGGTGGCGAGCGGGCGATCGACAACGCCCATGCCTGGCTTGCCGAAGACCGGCGCGGCGACCCGGCGGTGCCGGAATTGGGCCTCGCGCAGATCCAACAACAGCTCGGCCGCGCGGTCGACCGGGTGATGGCCGAAGGCTCGCTCTACGACCCCGACCTCGCGGCGCTGGCGGTCAAGCAAGCCCAGGGCGACCTGATCGAGGCGGCGTTCCTGCTGCGCGCCTATCGCACCACCCTGCCCCGCTTCGGCTATTCCTCGCCCCTCGACACCGCTGCGATGCAGATCCGTCGCCGCATCTCGGCCGTCTACAAGGACCTGCCCGGCGGCCAAGTGCTCGGCCCGACCTACGACTACACTCACCGACTGCTCGATTTCGCACTTGCCGCAGAAGGCAAACCCCCCGCCCCGGCGCCCCAGGGCCCGGCCGACTCGGCCACCATGCCGCGCGTGTCCGACATCCTGCGCGGCGAGGACCTGATCGAGGGCGACGGCAACCCGGCACCGGACACCGAGCCGGGCGACCTGACGCGCGAGCCGCTGGGCTTCCCCGCCGCGCGCGACGTACGCCTCCAGGCGCTGGCCCGCGGCGACGAGGGGTTCCTGCTTGCCATGGGCTACTCCACCCAACGCGGCTGGGGCGGCACCCATCCCTTCGTCGGCGAGGTGCGCCTCGGCGAGGTCGCCGTGGAGATTGTGCCGCCCGAGCTGGGCTTCGCCGTCGACATCGGCGACGTGACGCTGACCGAATGCCAGATGGTCAACCAGTTCAAGGGCAGCAAAACCAAGCCGCCGCAGTTCACCCGCGGCTACGGCCTGGTGTTCGGCCACGCCGAGCGCAAGGCGATGGGCATGGCGCTGGTGGATCGCGCGATGCGCCACGACGAATTCGGCGAGGAAGCAACCGCGCCCGCCCAGAACGTCGAGTTCATGCTGTACCACAGCGACAACATCGAAGGCACCGGCTTCGTCGAGCACCTGAAGCTGCCGCACTACGTCGATTTCCAGAGCGAACTGGAGACCATCCGCCGCATGCGGCGCGAGGCGGAAGCCAACATCGAGGCAGCCACGCTGCGGGAGGCCGCAGAATGAACGGGTACAATTTTGCCTATCTGGACGAGCAGACCAAGCGGATGATCCGCCGCGCCATCCTCAAGGCTGTCGCCATCCCCGGCCACCAGGTGCCGTTCGGCAGCCGCGAGATGCCGCTGCCCTATGGCTGGGGCACCGGCGGCATCCAGGTGACGGCCAGCGTGCTGGGTGCGGCCGACACGCTCAAGGTGATCGACCAGGGGGCCGACGACACCACCAACGCGGTTTCCATTCGCCGCTTCTTCGCCCGCACCGCCGGTGTCGCCACCACCACCGACACCAACGAGGCCACGATCATCCAAACCCGCCACCGCATCCCGGAGAAGGCGCTGCGCGAAGACCAGATCATCGTATACCAGGTGCCGCAGCCCGAACCGCTGTCCAAGCTCGAACCCTCCCGTGCCGAAACACGCCGCATGCACGCGCTGGCCGAATACGGCGCCATGCATGTCCGCCTCTACGAGGACATCACCCGCTTCGGCCACGTGGCGATCAGCTACGACTATCCCGTCATGGTGAACCGCCGCTACCTGATGGCGCCCTCGCCCATCCCGGCCTTCGACAACCCGAAGATGCACATGATGCCCGCCCTCCAGCTGTTCGGCGCCGGCCGCGAGAAACGCATCTACGCGATCCCGCCCTACACCGAAGTGCGCAGCCTCGATTTCGACGACCACCCCTTCCGCACCACCCGTGCCCCCCAAAGCTGCGCGCTGTGCGGTGCCGACGACAGCTACCTCGACGAGATCGTCACCGACGATGCGGGCGGGCGCATGTTCATCTGCTCCGACACCGACCACTGCGAAACCCGGCAGGCGGAAGGCCACTCAGGCACCGGCGAGCCCATCACTCGGGAAGCCGCAGAATGACCGAAGAAACCCTCCTCTCCGCCCGCGACCTCAACCTGCATTTCGGCACGATCCCAGCCCTGGTCAGCGTCGATTGCGACCTCTGGCCCGGCGAGGTCCTCGCCGTGGTAGGCGAATCCGGCTCCGGCAAGACAACGCTGCTGAACGTGCTCTCCGGCCGCATGCGCGCCGATTCAGGCGTCACCTGGTATCGCGACCCACAATCGCGCCTGCACGACGTTCATGCCATGCCCGCCCCCGCGCTGCGCGCCCTGCACCGCTCCGACTGGGGCTTCGTCCACCAGAACCCGCGCGACAACCTCCGCATGTCCGTCTCCGCCGGCGGCAATGTCGGCGAGCGCCTGATGGCCGCCGGCAACCGCCACTACGGCAGCATCCGCGAAGCCGCCATCGACTGGCTGGAACAGGTGGAGATCGACGCCGCCCGCGTCGACGACATGCCGCGCACCTTCTCCGGCGGCATGTTGCAACGCCTCCAGATCGCACGCACCCTCGTGACCCACCCGCGCCTGGTGTTCATGGACGAACCGACCGGCGGCCTCGACGTCTCCGTCCAGGCCCGCCTGCTCGACCTGATCCGCTCGCTGGTCGCACGGCTGGACATCGCCGTGGTGCTGGTCACCCACGACCTCGCCGTCGCCCGCCTGCTCGCCCACCGCATCATGGTGATGCAGCGCGGCGTGGTGGTGGAAACCGGCCTCACCGACCAGGTGCTCGACGACCCACAACACGAATACACCCAATTGCTCGTCAGCTCGGTGCTCCAGGCATGACCCTCATGTTGAAGGTCGAAGCCCTCGACAAGCAGTTTACCCTCCACCTGCGCGGGGGCCTGCGCCTGCCGGTGCTGCACGACATCGCGCTCGAGGTCCATGCCGGCGAATGCATCGCCCTCGCCGGCCCTTCGGGTGCCGGAAAATCCACCCTGCTGCGCAGCCTCTACGGCAACTACCGCGCCGACGCCGGCCGCATCCTGGTGAACCACGCAGGCGAAATGGTCGACATCGCCGCCGCCCCGCCGCGCACCGTGGTGCAGGTGCGCGCCCGCACGCTCGGCTATGTCAGCCAGTTCCTGCGCGTCGTCCCGCGCGTCCCATCCCTCGACATAGTTGCCGAGGCGGCGCGCGACGCGGACCGTGCCGAGGCCCAATCGCGCGCCGCCGCCTTGCTCCACCGCCTCAACATCCCCGCCCGCCTGCACGCCCTGCCGCCCGCCACCTTCTCCGGCGGTGAACAGCAGCGCGTGAACCTCGCCCGCGGCTTCATCGGCGGCCACCCGATCCTGCTGCTCGACGAACCGACCGCCAGCCTCGACGCCGCCAACCGCGACATCGTCATCGCCATGATCGACGAGGCCAAGGCGCGGGGGGTTGCCATCGTCGGCATCTTCCACGATGCCGAGGTGCGCGGCCGTGTCGCCGACCGCCTGCTCCATGTCTCCCCGCTTCAGGACGCCGCATGACCGAGACCATCCTCACCAACGCCACGCTGATCCTGCCAACGGAAACCATCGCCGGCACGCTGGTGATCCGCGACGGCCGCATCGCCGCGGTGCAACCCGGCCGCAGCCACGCCCCCTCGGCCATCGATCTCGACGGCGACCACCTGATGCCCGGCGTGGTCGACGTGCACACCGACAACCTGGAACGCCAGGTGGAGCCGCGCGCCGGCGCCCGCTGGCCCTCGCGCTCGGCGATGCTGGCGCACGACGCCCAATGCGCCGCCGCCGGCGTCACCACCGTGCTCGACGCGCTGTGCCTGGGCGACCTCGGCTTCGACAAGGAGCGGGTCAAGACCTTCCGCGATGCCGTCGTGGACCTCGACGCGCTGGTCCCCACCGGCCTGCTGAAAAGCGACCACTACCTCCATCTGCGCTGCGAGATGCCGGCGCTGGACATGATGGATCTGGTCGATCCCGTGGCCGACCACCCCCTGGTGCGCATGATCTCGCTGATGGATCACTCCCCAGGCGTCGGGCAATACGCCAACATGGACCGCTATTGGGCCCTGCGCCGCCGCGGCGGATTACAGGACCAGGAGATCCAGGCGCGCATCGACCACCTGCTCGACCAGCGCGCCCGCACCCGCGACCCGAACCGCCGCGCCCTGCTCGCCCGCGTGAAACACCTCGGCGTGGCGCTGGCCAGCCACGACGACCGCACCGAGGAGGAGATCGAGGAAAACTTCCACGACGGCATCATGATCTCCGAATTCCCGGTTGCCATGGCGGCCGCCGACGCCGCGCGCGCCCGCGGCATGCAGATCATCGCCGGCGCGCCGAACATCGTCCGCGGCGGCAGCCATTCCGGCAACATCGCGGCCGCCGACCTGGTGCGCGCCGGCAAGGTCGACGTCTTCGCCAGCGACTACGTTCCCGCCGCCCTCGTCGAAGCCGCCTTCATCTGCGTGGACACCACCGGCATCACGCTGCCCGAGGCCATCGGCTATATCACCGACCGCCCCGCCCGCATGTCCGGCCTGCCCGATCGCGGCCGGCTGGAGGCGGGGCTGCGCGCCGATCTCGTCCGCGTGGGCCACCACGACGGCCAGGCCATCGTCCGCCAGGTCTGGTGCGGCGGCGAACGCGTGGCCTAGGGGTCGGCCAGAATGCGCGTCGCCCTCTACTACGCTCCGCCGATCGACGACCCCCTTCACGACGCCGCGTCCACCTGGCTCGGCCGCGACGCCGAGACCAACGCACCCCGCCGCCAGCCAGACCTGCCCGACATCGCCGCCATCACCGCCGACGCGCGCAGCTACGGCTTCCACGCCACACTGAAGGCCCCGATGCGCCTGGCCCAAGGCGTGGGCTGGGACGAGTTCGTGGAAGCCGCCGAGGCCGTCGCCGCCGGCATCCGCCCCTTCGACCTGCCGCCGCTCTCGGTGCAGGACCTGCACGGCTTCCTCGCCATCCGCGAAACCGCCGAAAGCCACGCGCTCCAGGCACTCGCCGACCTGTGCGTCGCCGGCGTCGACCACCTGCGCGCCCCACTCACCGAGGCGGAACTGGCCAGGCGCCGCAAGAACGGCCTGCCCCCGGCGCAGGAGGCCCTGCTGAAACGCTGGGGCTACACCTACGTCTTCGGCGAATTCTTCTTCCACATGACCCTGACGCGGCGCCTCGACGCGGCGGAGAAGGCGATCTACCTGCCCGCCGCCACGGATTTCTTCGATCCGTTGCTGGACCAGCCACGCCGCGTAACCGACATCGCAGTGTTCACCCAGGCCGCGCCCGACGCGCCGTTTACGATCGCTCAGCGCATACCGTTGCGGGGATGAAGCAAGATTCTTCTTTTTTCTGAAGAAAAAAGAAGCAAAAAAGACTTCATCCATTTGCGGCGGATAGACGGGGGAGTCGCAGTCTAAAGGGGAAAGTTTTTTGGTTCTTTTTTACAAAAAAGAACCGCTTGCTTCCTTTAATATTTTCACCACCGCCTCCGCCCCCTCCTCCGCGCTCCGATCGTTCACCACCCGCGCCACCCGCACATCCTCCGGTAACGCCACCTCACGCTTCAACCGCGCCGCGATATCCGCCGCCGTCTCCCGCCCCCGCGCCGCCAGCCGTGCCGCCAGCACCTCGGCCGGTGCGGTGATCTCCAGCACCAGCGTCGGAAACAGCGCCGCCGCCTCGGCGATCGACGCGCGCGAGATATTCGCCACCACCACCCGCCCCGCGGCGAGATCGCCGGCCACTCCGGCCGGAATGCCGTAGCCGAGGCCGTGCGCCTCCCACGCCAGCGCATATGCGCCGGCCGCCCGCCGTGCCGCGAACTCCGCCGGCGTCACCGCCACATGGTCCTCGCCGCCCGCATCCGCCGGCCGCGTGATCTCCCGCCGCACAAAGCGAAACCGATCGTCGCCATGGAGCGCCGCGCGGGCCCGCTCCATCAGCGTGTCCTTCCCCGCACCCGACGGCCCGACGACAACGACCAGCATGACAGCTACTGCGCCACCGACCGCACCGTCGGCACGACCCGCTGCACCACCATGCCCGTGCGGTCCAGAAGGTCCGGAATCTTCGGCGCGATCTCGACCGTCCACGCCTCGCTCTCGTAGACGTCCTTGTAGAGCTGAACTCGCTGCTCTTCGCTCTCGAAACGGCGCATCCAGACGTAAACGCTCTCGTCCGTCTCGCCCCGCCAGGAGCCGGTGACCACCATTCCCTTGGCAACCTGCAGCGGGATGATCTCTTCCTCCATCACCTTAAGGAACTCCTCCTGCTTATCCGGGCGGACCTTGTATTGTCGCAATTCGTAGAACGCCATCCTGCTCGAGTCCTGTTTGAAAAACCGATTTTGCCGAGAGGTCTGGGAGCCCACACGGTCCATCCGGCAGGTCAGGCGTTCGCTTTGGCCAGGAACGCCAGCACATGCGGGAGCACGAGATCGATCCGCCCGAACAGGTCGACATGCCCGCAACCGGGCAAGGTGACGAACACAGCATGCGGCAAAAGGGCAGCAGCTTCGGCCAGGCGCGGATGAATCGGATCGCTCTCACCGGATATCAACAGGCAAGGTACTCGCGTGACAGCCAATCGGTCCAAAATGTTGGGCCGATCCTGCGACAGTGCAAGCAGCGCCTCAAAATCATTCGCAGCCAGCCGGTCCCGGCGCGTCGGGGTCATGTAGGCACCATAGACCTGGTCGCAGAAAGCCAGAAAGCCCTCGGCGCCTTTCTCCCGAAGCAGGTCGCGCATCGCCTGTCCTGACGCAGCGAAAGGGTGTGCGCCGGTTACGACAATGGATCGGAGCCGCTCTGGAGCATAGGCGGCGACGTACCAACCGATGGCGCCGCCGTATGACTGGCCGTAATAATGCGCTGTCTCCAATCCGAGATCGTCCAGCACAGCGGTCACGTCGCCCACCCGTTCGGCGATGCCATAGGCGCCGGGATCGTGCGGCTTGTCGCTCGCGCCGAATGCCCGACCGTCCATCAGGATCAGCCGGTGGGTTCGCTTCAATACGTCCGCTAAGCCGAAATCGCGCCAATCCTCGCCACAACCGGCGAGGCCATGATGAAGCACGAGCGGCGGGCCTGCCCCTTCCACCTCGTAGTAAATCCGCACGCCGTTGTTCGTTGCGTAGGGCATATCCGCCTCCTGTCGCTTTGGCTGCCTTCGACCGGCTTGCCGAAATAAAAGCATAGACACGCGTTGGCATTGTTCCAAAATCGAATACGTCACCCCCCGAGATCAGCCGTCAGGTTTGCCCCGTCACCGTGTCGCGGTAGGATGCTCACAGTCGCAGGGGAAGCCATCCGATGTTCACCACCCGCCCAGAAATCGCCGGCACCTTCGGCGTCGTCGGCACCACGCACTGGATCGCAAGTGCCGTCGCCATGGCCGTGCTGGAACGCGGTGGCAACGCCTTCGACGCCGCCGCCGCCGCCGGCTTCACGCTGCAGGTCGCCGAGCCGCACCTGAACGGCCCCGGCGGCGACGCCCCCATCATCATCCACGACGCCAAGGCCAACCGCCAGCACGTCATCTGCGGCCAGGGCGTATCGCCGGACGCCGCAACGCCGGAGAAATTCGCCGAACTCGGCCTCGATCTCGTCCCCGGCACCGGCCTTCTGCCCGCCGTCGTTCCTGGCTCGTTCGACGCCTGGATGCTGATGCTGCGCGACTGGGGCACGATGGAATTCGCCGACATCATCGGCTACGCCATCGGCTACGCGAAGAACGGCATCCACCTCGTCCCGCGCATTCCCGCCGCCATCGAGTCGATGCGCCCGATGTTCGAGCAGGAGTGGAAAACCTCCGCGGCGGTCTGGCTCCCCGGCGGCAACACCCCCGAACCCGGCGCCCTGTTCCGCCGCCCCGCGCTCGCTGCCACCTGGGAACGCCTGGTGCGCGAAGCCGCCGGCAGCAGCCGCGAGGCCCGCATCGACAGCGTGCGCAACGCCTGGTACCGCGGCTGGGTCGCCGAGGCGATCGGCAAGTTCTACGCCACCCAGGACATCCTCGACTCCTCCGGCCGCCGCCACCGCGGCCTGCTCACCGCCGGCGACATGGCCCGCTGGGCCGCCTCGGTCGAGGACCCGGCCCGCGTCGACTACCACGGCCACACCGTCCTGAAGGTCGGCCCCTGGAGCCAGGGCCCCGCCATGCTGCAAACCCTCGCCCTGCTGAAGGGCTTCGACATCGCCGCCATGGACCCGACCGGACCCGACTTCGTCCACACCGTTACCGAGGCGCTGAAGCTCGCCTTCGCCGATCGCGAGGCCTATTACGGCGATCCCGACCACGTCGAAGTGCCGATGGCCCACCTCCTCGGCGATGCCTACAACGCCGAGCGCCGCACGCTCATCACCGACCGCGCCAGCACCGAACTGCGCCCCGGCACCGTCCCCGGCTTCACCCCGCAAGTGGACCACAACGCCGCCAGCCGCATCGAACTCCTCACCCGCGCCCCCGGAATCGGCGAACCGACCGTCGCCCGCCTCGGCGCCATGGGCGGCGACACCTGCCATGTCGACATCATCGACCGCTGGGGCAACATGGTCAGCGCCACGCCCTCCGGCGGCTGGCTGCAATCCTCCCCGGTGATCGCCGAACTCGGCTTCCCGCTCTCCACCCGCGCGCAGATGTTCTGGGTCCAGCCCGGCCATCCCAACAGCGTCGCCCCGCGCAAGCGCCCGCGCACCACCCTCTCGCCCAGCATGGCCCTGCGCGACGGAAAGGCCTGGCTCAGCTTCGGCACCCCCGGCGGCGACCAGCAGGACCAGTGGCAGGTGGTGATGTTCCTGCGCATGGTCCACCACAACCTGAACATCCAGCAGTCGATCGACGCGCCGAACTTCCATTCCGAGCATTGGCCCAGCAGCTTCTGGCCCCGCGTCGCCCGCCCCAACAAGCTGGTGATCGAAGGCCGCTTCGACGCCTCGGTCTGCGAAGCCCTCAAGGCCCGCGGCCACGACGCCAGCCTCGGCGAGCCCTGGAGCGAAGGCCGCCTCTCCGGCGCCCGCCTGGAGAACGACGGCCAGATGTACGCCGGCGCCAACCCCCGCGGCATGCAGGGTTATGCGGTCGGGCGCTGACCCGGCCGCGAGGGAGAAAGCACGCCATGGTCCACGCCGCCGCCATCGACGCTGCCTTGCGCCGCGCCACCGCAGCGGGCGAGGTCGCCGGCGCCGTTGCCATGGCCACCACGGCGAGCGACCTGCTCTACCAAGGCTGCTTCGGCTCGGCTGACCTCGCCACCGGCGCCCCCCTTCGGCCCGACGCGATCTTCCGCCTCGCCTCCATGACCAAGGCGATCACCTCGGTCGCCGCCATGCAACTCGTCGAACGCGGCAAGCTCGGCCTCGACAGCCCGATCGCCGCCGTGCTGCCGCATCTGGCCGCCCCCATGGTGCTCGACGGCTGGAACGGCCCGATGCCGGCGCTCCGCCCCGCCGCGCGCCCGATCACCCTGCGCCACCTGCTCTCCCACAGCGCCGGCTACGGCTACGACGTCTGGAACGAGGAGGTCCGCCGTGCGACCGCCGCCCTGGGCCTGCCGCCCCGGCCGGGCAGCGTGGACGAACTGGCCCGCACCCCCCTGCTGTTCGATCCCGGCGCGCGCTGGAACTACTCCATCGCCACCGACATCGTCGGCCACGCGGTCGCGGCGGCCAGCGGGATGGCGCTGGACAGCTACCTCGCCGCACACGTCACCGGCCCGCTTGGCATGGCCGACACCACCTTCACGTTGACCGACGCCCAGCGCCCGCGCCTTGTCGGCGTCCACCAGCGCCAGCCCGACGGCAGCCTCGGCGCCGGCCAGCGCCCCGCCGGCAACGGCCCCGGCTTCCTGGCCGGCGGCGGCGGGTTGGTCGGCACGGCCGGGGACTACCTCCGCTTCCTGCGCATGCTTCTGCGCGGCGGCACGCTCGACGGCGCGCGCATCCTCGCCCACGATACCGTCGCCGAGATGGGCCGCAACCAGATCGGCGACCTGCTGGTGCAGAAAATGGTCAGCGGCGTCTCGGCCAGTTCGTACGATTGCGCGATGTTTCCAGGCATGGAGCAGAAATGGGGCCTCGGCTTCCTCATCAACACCGCCGCCGGCCCGAACGGCCGCAGCGCCGGCAGCCTCGCCTGGGCCGGGCTGGTGAACACCTATTTCTGGGTCGACCCGACCGCCGGCATCGCCGGTTTGATCCTCACCCAGAGCTTGCCCTTCGCCGACCCGAAGGCGTTGGCGCTGCTGGGCGCGCTGGAGCGGGGCGTCTACGGACACGGCTGAGGTCGCGAAGCCGTCATGACCGCACCATCAATGCCCGTGTAGAATGCCCCGTGTAGAATGCCGGCGTAGGATGAAATGCGCCCGCCGCATGCCTATCTGCACCGGGCCCGGCACTATCGGGAGCGAAGGGCCGCCTGCCGCGTTGGCCAGGGCCGCAGCGTTGGACATGGCATGACGATCCGCAGACGCCTCATCGCCGGGCTGGCCAGTGTCGTGATCGCGGCAGCACCGTTGCTGCACGCGCCCATCCGCTGGGTTCCGCCCATCGCGAGCGGCCTGGTGCTCGCAGGCTTCGTCGCCGGTGATGCCGCGGCCCGGGCGGGTGGCGGACGCTCCAGCGGCGGCTATTCGCGCCCGTCCGTCCGCACCCCATCCTATTCCGCGCGCCCATCCGCGCCGCGCACGCCCTCGACCAGCGGCGGCTATGCCCGCCCCTCCACCCCGCCATCGGCCGTGCCGTTCTTTAGCGGCACCGCCCCCTCGGCCGGCGACCAGGCGGTGTCCCGGCAGCGCGCCGCCGAGGCACTGCGCCAGCAGCGGACGGTGGAACAGCAGCGCCAGCAGGCCCCGCGCCCAGCCCCCGCCGCGCCCGGCCAGGCGCCTGCCGGCGGAAGCTGGTGGGGCAGCGCCGACCGGCGGACCCCCAGCACGGCACCGCCGCCGCCACCGCGGACCGGCGGATGGTTCGCCCAGCAGGGCTGGTCCGCCCCCCCCTACGCTGCCGCCGCCCCGCGCAGCTTCGGGGTATGGAACGGGGTGTTCCTCTGGTTCATGCTCGACAACCTCACCCGCCCCGGATACTCGGACTGGTTTGGCCGCAATCGCAACGACCCAGGCGTGCAGCAATGGCGCCAGCAGGCCGACGCGATGGCGCAGGACAATGCCGATCTGCGCCGCAAGCTCGCCGACCTGGACAGTCGCCCCACCCCCGGCGCCGCCGCCCCCGCCGACGGTGGCTGGGTCGAGGTGCCGCCCGACATCCCGCCCGAAATCGCGACCGGGATCGCGACCGCCGACTCGCCACAACGCCGCACCCCGTCGGCAGCACCCGACGATGGCGGCTCCGGGGTCGGCGGGCTGCTGTTCGGCCTGGCCCTGGTGGCAGGCGCCGGCGGCCTCGCCTACATCACGCTGCGCCGGCGCCGCGCCGAGCAAGGAGGCTCCCCGATGAACCCGCTGAGCAGTGCCGTCGCGATGGCGCGCAATGCCGTTGCGCCGAAGGACTACGTGCCCAGCCATTTCCGGGTCGGCATGGTGATGACGGTTGATCTGTCGCCCTTCATCCTTGCCGCCGGTGCCTCCAAGGTGACGCCGCCCGACGCCTCCGCCGATGGCCGCATGACGGTGGCCGCCCTCGGCCGGATCGACGCGACCGCGCTGGTGCGCCTGCACCTGCATGACCGCAAGGGGCTGTTCCAGCTGCACCTGGACGCCAAGGGCACGCCGGATGAATGCCGCTACTTTTCGCTGCTGGACGAGGTGACGCCGGCCGATGCCGGGGAATGGGATGTCTGGCTCAATCCGGCCGAGGGCATGATCGGCTGGCCGGAGTTCCAGACGCAGGACGGCAAGCTCTACCAGCGCGTCTGGTCGCCCGGGCAGGGCAAGGTGTTGCCGCTGGACATGGTGGAGCAGATCACCACGGCGGAGGGCAGCGAGACCATCCAGCTCAAGTCCATGCTCTACGCCGCCCCGACCGGGCTTGCCGCGCCGGCGCCGACGACCGAATACATCCTGGTCAGTGCCGTGGAACGGCAGGGGCAGGCCTGGATCGAACTGCGCGCCGGCATCGACATCAACCCCGCAACGCTGGAGCTGACATGAGCGCTATACTCGACGCGCTGGGCACCGGGCTGCCGGTGCTGGTGCTGCAATTCGCCACCACGTTCGCGCTGATGTGCGTGGGGGCCGCCGCCTACATGGCGCTGACGCCATTCCACGAGCGCGACCTGGTCGCCGCGGGCAATTCCGCCGCCGGGGTGGTGGTGGCCGGGACGCTGGTGGCGCTGGCCATTCCGCTGGCTGCCACGCTGGCCACCAGCACCCACACGCTCGATATCCTGCTGTGGGGGGTGGTGGCACTGGTGATTCAGCTCGCCACCTTCCGCCTTGCCGCCATGTTCATACCGGGGCTGCAGGGCATGATCGAACAGGGCAACGTCGCCGCCGCCTGCGTGCTGACCGGGATCCAGATCTCGGTCGCACTGCTCAACGCCGGCGCGATGGCCGGCTGACCCGCAATCGCCTGACAGGAGCCACAACCATGTTTTCGTTCATCCGCAACCTCGTCGGCGTCAAGACCGACAACGCCGTGAACTCGGCGATCGAGGCGATCGTCCGTTGGGACCCGAAATCGGCCACCGAGGCCGAGCTTCGCACCATGGAGGAGCATCTCGACCAGCTCGGCCTCCAGGTGGCCCAGGCGCGCGCTGCGTATCAGCGCGAGAAGAAGGAGGCCGATGCCATCGTCTCGCTGTCGCAGCAACGGATGGCCGCCGCCGAGCAGCTGAACCAGCGCCTGGCGCAGGAGGCCAGCCCGGCCAACAAGCAGGCGCTTGAGAAGAGCCTTGCCACGTTGGTTGGCATGCTGGAGACGATGGCGCCGGACGTGGACCGCGAGAAGCAGGACGAGACGGACGCGGAGGCGTTCCTGCACTCGCTGGAGGAGACCTACCAGCAGGCCGGGCAGAAGCTGCGCGGCGCGCGGGCGGATCTGCAGCGGGCGGAGCGGGACATGAGCCGCGCCGAGCAGCAGCGGCAGGTGGCGGACCAGCGGGCCGAGGCGGCGCGGCAGGCGGCCGGGCTGGGCAATGCGACCAGTGGGTTGTCGGTGGCGTTGAAGGCGATGCAGGACAATGCGTCCCGCAACCTGGCGCAGGCCGAGGCGGCGAATGCCAAGGCGATGCTGCTGAAGCCGACCAAGCCGGAACAGGATGACCCGAACATCGCCTCCGCCATGGCCGCTGTGTCAGGCAAGGCGATCCCCTCGGCCAGCCTTGGCGACCGCCTGGCGCACCTGCGGCTGAAGCAGGGCTGAGGCTTGCGACACGGCGCGGCGTTGGGTTTGATGGCGTGGGACAGGGGAAACCACCATGCTGAAAATCCACGGCCGCGCCAATTCGATCAACGTGCAGAAGGCGCTGTGGGCCGCTGAGGAGTGCGGCGTGCCGTTCGAGCGGTCCCATGTGGGCGGGCCGTTCGGCGGCAACGACCAGCCCTGGTACCGGGCGATGAACCCGAACGGGGTGGTGCCCACCATCGAGCATGACGGGTATTCGCTGTGGGAGAGCAACGCCATCGTGCGCTACCTGTGCGCGACCTATGCGCCCGGAACGCTGTGGTCGACCGATCCCAAGGCCCGCGGCGAGGCGGACCGGTGGATGGACTGGCAGGCGACCACGGTGATGTCCGGGATGACTACCCTGTTCTGGGGGCTGATCCGCACGCCGGCGGAGAAGCGCGACAACGCCGCCATCGACGCGGCGCGGCCGGCGACGTCAGCGATCTGGGCGCGGCTGGATGCCCACCTGGCCACCCGGCCCTACGTGGCGGGGGGGCAGTTCTCGATGGGGGATATTCCGGTGGGGGCGGTGTGCTACCGCTGGATGAACCTGCCGTTCCGGCGCGACGACCTGCCGGAATTGCCGCATCTGCGGGCCTGGTACGAGCGGCTGGCGCAGCGGCCGGCGTATCGGCGGCATGTGATGATTGTGATGACGTGAAGGGAAGATTCTTTTTTTTCTGAAGAAAAAGAAGCAAAAATACTTTCATTCATTGTACCGGGCTTAGTCGTTCAAAGCGAGTGCCATGGATAAAAGTTTTTTGGTTCTTTTTTTCAAAAAAGAACATATTTTCTTTTCAATTGTTTTCACTATTCTTTTTATGTTGGAATGAAATGGTCGTGTGTCGGCGCCGCCGGTTTGGCGTCGATTTTGCGCGTGGGGGCGGGTCGCGGGCGGTGCTGCGGAACTTGCGCGGGGCGGCCGGGCGGGGCGTGGTGTCGCGATGGGGGGTGGGGACGGAGTCCGGGCGGTGCGAGGCCGGGTGCGGGGATTCCGGGCGACGCCTGGCGCGTGGGTGGTGGGTGCGGCGGTGGGATGTGTTG
>JANPIH010000285.1:0-20068 GCA_031424895.1 Rhodospirillales bacterium | reverse complement strand
ACACCGCGCTCAGACGCAAAATGACCGAACTCCATGTGCCGTCATGCAGGGATGTCGTGTTCATCCCCGCACCGAATCACATCAAGCCGCGTCGGGAAAAGACCCTTCGATTCGCGCCTATGGGGCCGAGCCCCTGGCGGGCTTGGGCAGAGCCCAACCTTGCTTTCGTTATATGGGTCGCAGTCAACAAGGGTTGGTGTTAAGCGCCTTGGTCGCGACCTCAAGCGGCGTGGATGAAGCCGCCTCCCAACACGCGGTCGCCATCATAGAACACACAAGCTTGCCCCGGGGCTGCCAGCGCGGGCGCATCGAGCGTCACCTCGGCGCCGTTCGCCGTGGGAACAATCCGCGCGGGGCGCATCGTATCGCGCGCACGCAACTTCACCGTGCAGCGCAGCGCGTGCGGCGGCACCAGCCAATTCACCTCGCGCAGCCGCACCACCGTGCTGCCGGTCTCCGGCGCGCCCACCACCACGCGCCGGCGCTGTGCATCCAGCCCGACCACGACGCGCCGCGTGCCGCCGGCCTGGGCGGCCGTCCCCAGCCGCTTCGCCTGGCCGACCGTGTAGCGCGCGATGCCTTCATGCATGCCCAGCACCGCGCCCGCTTCATCCACGATCTCGCCCGGCGCCATCGCATCCGGCCGCAGCTTGGCCACCACGTCGGCATAGCTGCCCGCCGGCACGAAGCAGATGTCCTGGCTGTCCGGCTTGCGCGCCACCGACAGCCCCAGCCTGGCTGCCTCCGCCCGCACCGCATCCTTGTCCGTCATCCCGCCGAGCGGAAAGATCGTGCGCTCCAGTTGCCCACGCGTGGTTGCGAACAGAAACCAGCTTTGGTCCCGCGCCGCGTCCATCGCTCGGTGCAGTTCCGCCCCGCCCGTTCCGTCGACGCGTCGAACATAGTGGCCGGTCGCCAGCCGCTCCGCACCGAGGTCGGCGGCCAGGGCCAGCAGGTCACCGAACTTTACGCTCTGGTTGCAGCGCACGCAGGGCACCGGTGTTTCGCCCGCGGCATAGCTGTCGGCGAAATCCTGCATCACCGCTGCCCGAAACCGCGCCTCGGCGTCGATCACGTAGTGGGGGATGCCCAGCCGGTCAGCCACTTGCTTGGCGTCGTGGATATCCTGCCCCGCGCAGCACGCGCCCTTGCGCCCGACGGCCGCGCCATGGTCGTAAAGCTGCAGCGTGACGCCGACCACGTCGTGGCCGGCCTCGGCCAGCAACCCGGCCACGACCGAGCTGTCCACACCGCCCGACATGGCCACGACCACACGCATTGCTGTCTCCGCGGAGCGCATCGGCCCGCTATCCATTCAGGAGATTACGGCTGCCCGCCGGAAGCCGCACCACCAAGCCGTCCAACGCATCGGACATCACGATCTGGCAGCCCAGCCGCGACGTTTTCTCCAGGCCGAAGGCGAGGTCCAGCATATCCTCCTCGTCCTCGGTCGGCTCGGCGAGTGCGGCGAACCAGTCGCCCTCCACGATCACGTGGCAGGTGGAGCAGGCGAGCGAGCCTTCGCACGCGCCTTCGATGTCCACGCCATACTTGTGCGCGATCTCCAGCACCGAAAGGCCCAGCGGTGCATCCACCTCGCGGCGCGTGCCGTCACGCTCGATAAAGGTCATCTTGGGCATGGCGGGGGGCAGGCCTCGGAGGGTTGCGGTGTGGCCATCGCATGGGCGCGCGCCAGCATCGTGATGGCGGCGTCGATGTCGGAGGGCGAGGTAAAGCGTCCGATCCCGATGCGCAAGGTGCGCGCGGCCGCTGCGTACGAAAGCCCCAGTGCGGTGAGCACGTACGACGGCTCCACCTCCGCCGAGGAACAGGCGGACCCGGTCGAGACGCACAGATCCGGCATTGCCGCCATCATCGCCTGTGCATCCGAACCCGGGAAGGTGATGTTGACGTTGCCGGGGATCCGGCGCTCGGGGTGCGCATTCAGGACCACGCCTGGAATCGCCTGTTCCAGCCCTGCCATCATCCGGTCGCGCAGCCCGGCGATGCGACGGTTGTCGTCCTCCATTTCCGCCCGTGCGATCCGGCAGGCCTCGCCCAGCCCTATGATCAACGGCGCGGGCAGCGTGCCGGACCGCAGCCCCCGTTCCTGCCCGCCGCCGGAGAACAGTGCCGCCAACCGCACACGCGGGCGCCGGCGGACATACAGCGCGCCCACGCCCTTGGGGCCGTACAGCTTGTGGCCGCTGATCGACAACAGGTCGATCTTCATCGCCTCCACGTCGAGCAGGATCTTCCCGGTCGCCTGTGCCGCGTCGGTGTGGAACAGCGCCCCGGCCGCATGCGCCAATGCTGCCAAGCTGGCGAGGTCCTGCAGCACGCCGATCTCGTTGTTCACCGCCATCACGCTGAGCAGCAGCGTCGGCGCCGCCTCCAGTGCGGTGCGCACGGTGGCGAGGTCGACCGTGCCGTCCGGCCGCACCGGCAGTATCACCGGCTCGAAGCCTTCCATCGCCAGGTCCGCCACTGCCTCCAGCACGCATTTGTGCTCAGTCTGGACGGTCACGATCCGTCGGCGCTCATTGCCCGACTGCGCGGCATGGCGCGCCGCGCCCTTAATGGCGATGTTGTTGCTTTCGGTCGCGCCGGAGGTGAACACAACCTCGCGCGGATCGGCTCCGATCAGCGCCGCCACATGCCCGCGCGCCGTCTCCACCGCCGCTTCGGCGAAGCGCCCCATGGCATGCTCGGCCGAATGCGGGTTGCCGAAATGCTCGGTGAAGAACGGCAGCATCGCCTGCACCACGCGCGGGTCGCACGGGGTGGTGGCCTGGTTGTCCAGGTAGATCGGCCGATTCGGGCGTTCGATCATGCTGCGGTTCATCCAGGTAGGGGCTTCACGCCACGCGGCGCGACAGCCGTCCGGCCATCTCCAGATAGGCAGCGACGAAGCGATGCGCATCCTCGGCCATGGCATTCCACGGCAGCGACACGCGCACGGCCGACCCGGCCAGCGCGCCAAGTCCCATCGCCGCCAGCACATGGCTGGACGCCACCTTGCCGGAGGAGCACGCGGCACCCGCCGATACCTGAAACCCCGCAAGGTCCAGCGAGATCACCTGTGTATCGGCCCGCACCCCCGGCAATGCGAGGCTGGTGGTGTTGGCCAGGCGCGGCGCCGCGGCCCCTGCGACAATGGCGCCTGCCTGGACAGCAGCGGCCTCGATTCTGTCGCGCAACCCGGCCAGCCGCACCTGGTTCGCCAGCCCCGCCACGGCCGCTCGCCCCGCCGCCGCCATTCCCGCGATTGCCGGCAGCCCCGGCGTGCCGCCGCGTCGCCCACGCTCCTGGCCGCCTCCGGCCAACAGCGGCGTTACCGCAGGATCGCCGGCCAGCAGTAACGCCCCGGCGCCCAGCGGCCCGCCCATTTTGTGCCCGGATACGGCCAGGCTGTCCGCGCCCAACGCCGCGAGGTCCACTGCCACCCGCCCGGCGGCTTGAACGGCATCGACATGCAACAGCGCGCCTTGTGCCCGGCACAGCGCCGCGGCGGCCGCCACCGGGTGCAGCACCCCGGTCTCGTTATTGGCCAGCATCAGGCAGACCATCGCCGGCCCTTCGGCCAGCAGCGCTGCGAGGGCACCCAGGTCGGCGATGCCGCGCCGATCCACCGGCACCACCGCCATCCCACGGGCCGCCGCACGCACCGCATCGTGCTCCGTGGCACCCACCACCAGCCGTCGGCCAGCGCGCAACGCATGCACTGCCAATGCGTTCGCCTCGGTGCCGCCGGAGGTGAACACCACGCCGGCCGGGGAAGCGCCGAAGCATGCTGCGATGTCCTCGCGTGCCGCTTCCAGAATCCGTCGGGCCGCGCGCCCGGCGGCATGCACCGATGACGGATTGGCACCCGCCTCCAGCGCGGCCAGAAGGGCCGCGCGGGCCTCTGGCCGCAGCGGTTCGCTGGCATTGGCGTCGAGATAGGTCATGGCCCGCTTCTCGCCCGGGTGAAGTGTGCTATCGACAGCAAATGGCGCACAGCCACGGCTGCACGCCAACCACGCAACAAAATTGCCAAGAGTCGGGTTAAGCTTAACGACTTCGACAATTCTGCGTCAACGAAACTCGTCGTATCAGCCCCTGCAAGGGTGGCATGCCTTTCTGGCGTTGGTATCCGCACCGCTCGACAGCGCACCTTATGACAGTCTCGCGAGGCTGTCCGCTCCTAGCCTCGAGACGTCCGGTTCCGTACGCCCGTCGCGTGGCTGGGCCCGGGTCTATCAAGACGTGACACTTCCATGATTGGCCGGCGGGAGTTCCCCGCCTGTCCTCAGCAACAGGGATCGGAATTCCGCGCACCATGCCTGAAGTCATGTTTGCCGGCCCGGATGGCCGGCTGGAGGGTCGCTATCATCATTCCAAGGAAACCGGCGCGCCCCTCGCGCTGATCCTGCACCCGCACCCTTTGCACGGCGGAACGATGAACAACCGTATCGCCTATACGATGTACCAGTCGTTCCAGAAGCTGGGCTTCTCGGTGATGCGCTTCAACTTCCGTGGAGTCGGGCGCAGCCAAGGCCGGTATGACGGCGGCATCGGCGAGATCAGCGATGCCGCGGCGGCGCTTGATTGGATGCAGGCGGTCAACCCGAACCATGGCGGCCTGTGGATCAGCGGCTATTCCTTCGGTGCGTTCGTTGGCATGCAGCTGCTGATGCGCCGCCCGGAAGTATCGGGCTGGGTCAGCGTCGCGCCGCCCGCCAACCACTACGATTTCGGCTTCCTCGCCCCATGCCCATGCGGCGGGCTGATGCTCCACGGCGACACCGATGAGCTGGTGCCAGAGCCGGCGGTGCGCAAGCTGGTGGACAAGCTCAACACCCAGAAGGGGGTGAAGGTCGACTACCGCATCCTCGAGGGTGCCGACCATGTTTTCGCCAGCCATGCCGACCCGGTCGGCGAGGCGATCGAGGACCACGTCCGCAAGTCCCTTGCCCGCCGCAACATGGCACTCGCCGCCGACTGATTTGCGCCTTCCGCTGACCCTGAAACAGCCCCGCACTCCCTGTGCGGGGCTGTTTCATGTGAGCCCATTCGGCTAGACGAGTGCCGACCGAAACCGGGATCCACGACCATGCCCCGCAGCGAGTTCCTGCACGAGGCCACCGAACGCGGCTTCGTCTTCCAGTGCACCGACACCGCGGCGCTCGACGCGGCGCTGCATGCCGGCGCGGTCAGCGGGTACATCGGATACGACCTCACCGCCGACAGCCTGCATGTCGGCCACATGGTGCAGATCATGCTGCTCCGCCTGCTGCAGCGCACTGGCCACCGCCCGGTGGCGCTGATGGGTGGGGGCACCAGCAAGATCGGTGACCCATCGTTCCGCGAGGAGGCGCGGCAGCTTCTCACTGAGGAGCAGTTGGCCGTCAACATGGCCGGAATCCGTCGCAACATCGAGCCGTTCTTGCGCTTCGGCGATGGTCCGACCGATGCGATCATGCCCAACAACGCAGATTGGCTGGATAGGCTGGGCTACATCCAGTTGCTGCGCGAGATCGGCCCGCATTTCAGCATCAGCCGCATGCTGTCGTTCGATAGCGTGAAGACGCGCCTGGAGCGTGAGCAGGGCCTCACTTTCCTGGAGTTCAACTACTCGATCCTGCAGAGCTACGATTTCCGCGAGCTGAACCGCCGTCATGGCGTGACGCTGCAGATGGGCGGCTCCGACCAGTGGGGCAATATCGTCTCCGGGGTCGACCTGGTTCGGCGCACCGACACCAAGCAGGTCTTTGGCCTCACCACGCCGCTGATCACCACCGCCTCCGGCGCCAAGATGGGCAAGACCGCCCAGGGTGCGGTGTGGCTGACGGCCGATCGCTTGCCGGCGTTCGATTACTGGCAGTTCTGGCGCAACACCGAGGACGCCGATGTCGGGCGGTTCCTGCGCCTGTTTACCGATCTGCCGATCGCCGAGATCGCGCGGCTGGAGCGGCTTGGCGGAGCAGAGATCAACGAGGCCAAGAAGATCCTTGCCACCGAGGCCACCATGCTCGCCCATGGGGCCGAGGCTGCCCACGCTGCTGCGGAGGCCGCGCGTGGTTTGTATGAAACCGGCGCCGGCGGTGGGGATATCCCGGTGGCGATTATCCTGGCCAGCGAGGTGGGCGAGGGCCTGCCTGCCTTCCGTTTGGTCACGCTGGCCGGCCTTGCGGCCAGCAACGCCGAAGCACGGCGCCTGATCCGTGGTGGGGGCGTGCGGGTGAACGATGCGATCGTCACCGAGGAGGGGCAGCCCTTCCCGCCGGGCCAACTTGCCTCGGGTCTCAAATTGTCGGTCGGCCGCAAGCACCACCGGCTGGTGCGTGCGGAGTAGGGCGCGGTCGGTATGCCATCGCCGCCACGGTGGCGGTCAGCGCAACTGCTGGCCCTTCAACCAAATCAGGTGCTCTCGCGCATGGCATAGCGTGACGGCCTCGCGCCGGCGATCCCCGCCGAAACGTCGCACCCGCCGTTCCATGACCTTCTCCAGCACCCCCAGCAATTCTTCTGCCGCCTCCAGGTCGCCGACGCCGCAGGCATGGTTGAAGACGGCCAGCACCTTGTCGGTCACCCGCATCCCGTTTGGATACTCTCTCGGTGACACGGCGGCCGAGGGTGAGGCGCTCGGCACCCCATCCGGCTTCGGCAGCATATTCGTCATGGCGTCCCCGTTGATCGCACCGGCGCAGTTTCCGGCCCGACAGGTCAACGCCCGGTAAACGCCCGGGTCCTGCCGCCTTCTAAAGGCCCAGCTGCATCGCCATGTCCTCGATATCGACCGCCACGATGTCCCAGTCGCTGTCCGCTTCGGTGTCGCGCACCTGACGCGGCCCGTACTCCGTCGCCCGCGGCCAGAAGGCGGTGCGCAGCCCGCAGCGCCGCGCGGCATGCAGGTCGTTGTTGTGCGCCGCCGCCATCATCACCTCCCCAGGCTTCAGGCCCAGGATCCGCGCGGCCCCGAGGTAAGTTTCGGGATCGGGCTTGTAGTGGCCGAACAGTTCGGTGGAGCACACCATGTCCCACGGAATGCCCGCCGCCTTGGCCATGTTGACCAGCAGCGCCACGTTGCCGTTCGACAGCGGCCCGATGATGTAGCGCCGCCGGAGCCGCGTGAGACCCGCCACCGCATCCGGCCAGGGCGTGAGCCGGTGCCAGCCGCGGTTGATGTGGTCCAGGTCCGCCTCGCTCAGCCCGGTGATCCCGAACTCGTGCACCAGCCGCTTCAGCGACGTACGATGCAGGTCGTCCAGGATGGTCCAGGGCAGGTCGCCCTTGCGTACCTGGTCCATCGACGGCGCATAGGCCGCCCGCCATTCATCCACCAGCCCGGCCCAATCCGCCGCAATGCCACGCCCGGCGGACCAGTGGGACAGGTCGGCGATCAGGCTGCCGCGCCAGTCGACCACGGAGCCGAACGTATCGAACAGGATCGCCTTCACCCCGGCCAGGGCGGACGGAAGATCGGTCGTTGGCATGGCATTCCCCCTTGTGTGCGGCTGTTTGTCCCCCGCCAGGCACATGGACCGCAAGGCCGCTATTGCTGCCCCCCTTGCGGCCCCCCTTGGGGGCCCCCTTGTGGCATTGTCGGCAGGGGCGGGCCTGGCGCATCGCTGCCCCCGCCCGGCGTGCCCGCTGACGGGCTCCCAAAGACACCGAACAACCCCCGCAGGAACCCCGGCGTCACCGCCGAAAGGGGGTTCACCCACACCGAAGGGTCGTCGAATGGTCCTTTCACACCATAGGACATGGCGAACAACCCCCCGCCGGTCTCCGGGCTCAACAGCCTGCCCAGCAGGGGCACCCGTCCAAGTAGCGAGTTGATGAAATAGGCCGGCACCACGGTGCCCTGAACATCGAACAGCCGCCGGCCAAGATCGATCCGCCCCTTGGCCGTCATCCCGAGCGATGCGCTGAAGGCGCGCGCGTCGGCAAGCTCGATCACGTCCCCGGCATGGCGGAACGGCGCCACCAGCCGCGTGAAGCGCAGGTCCGGCCCGCTGAACGCCTCGATCGCACCCACCACCGTGATCGCCTGCAGCAGCTTGGCCACCGCCGGCGCATCGCGCATGGCGAAATCGGATATCTCCGCCGTACCCGACAGCAAGTGGTCGCGGCGCGAGTCGTCGTAGCTCGCGTTCAGCACCAGGCGCCCGCCGCGCATCTGATCCATCACGTCCAGCGCCGCCAGCACCCCGCCCGCGTCCTGCGCCGTGATCGTCAGGCTGCGCCGCTGCGGCTGCCCCGATGGCAGGATCGACAACTCGAACGCCCCGATCCCGGCCCGCCCCGTCACCCGTGCATTGCGCGTGATCCGCCCGTCGTTGTCCGATCGCGCCAGCACGCCGGTCATGATCCGGCCGGGGCCAAGCACCAGGCGGTCCACCCGCAACTCCGCGGTCCAGGGCGGTCCGCGCACCTCCTCCCCCGGCTTCACCGGATCGCGCCGCGCCATTTCCCCACTTACATCCAGGCTCGCGCCCGACAGCCGGACCACCCAGGGCTGGCCGTCGCGCGGCCACAGGATCTCGCCCTGCGCGTCCGTGCCCCGCCCGAGCACCGCGCGCGCCAGCCGCAGCCGCCGCGGCGCGCCTCCGGCCATCTCCACCGCCGCCTGCACGGATACACCGTCGCCCTCGATCCGTAGCCGCTCGATGCCGGTCAGACGCTCCCGGTCCAGCACCACAAGCGCCTCCGCCACCGCCGGGCGCCCCGCCGCCTTGCCCCAGTTCAGCCGATCCGCCCGCATCCCCAGACGGGCCATATCGGCGCGCACCGACAACTCCGACCGCCCGCTGCGCCGCTCGACCAGGTCCAGCTTCACCGCCGCCGACCCGTCCAGCATCAACTCCGGCGTCTCCAGCCCCAGCCCGACCAGCTGCGTCGCCTCCACCGTGCCACTGACCGAAACCTTCTGGATCACCTGGCTGGGCGGCCCGCCCCTGAAATCCATCTCCACCGCCACCTGCGACGCGATCCCGGCCAATGTCGCCATGCCACGCAGCGTCAACCCGTCATTGCCCGCGTTGAACGTCAGGGTACCCGCGGTCAGATCGCGCCCGGCCGCGATCCCACCCAGCCGCAGCGCCGACAGTCGGCCGCTAGCCGCAATGCGGACGTCCTCGATCTTCAGGGCACTGTCCAGCGGCAGGGCAGTGACCACCAGCCGCCCCTCTACCCGCCCAGCCGGATCGCGCATCGTCACCGGCCGCCGGCTCAGCAGGTTGACGCGCGGATGATTCAGCACGCCCAGCAGGTCGGGCACAGGCCCGCCAAGGTCGACCGTGATCGTCGCAAACTGCGTGATCTGGGCCAGCCCGGTCAGCCGTACCCGCCCACCCGACACCACCAGCCCGCCCTGCACCCCGGACACCACCGCAATGTCGATTTCATCGGGCGACACGAAGACCATGCGGGCCGCCACCTGCTCCGTTGGTGGCACCGGCCGCAGCCAGTGCACCACGAGGTTCCGCCCATCGACCGCCCCACTCATCTCCGTCACCACGCCGTCCGACAAGTCGGGCGATGCGACAACGCGCAGCCGCAGCCGCAGGTCGTGCGCCGTTCCCGCGGTGATGTTCTCCGTAATCCAGAACTTGGCCCCTGGCCCACCCAAACCGTCCGGCCACAACGTGCGCAGGTCTGCGAACGCCACCTCGTCCATGTGCAGGTCCAGCACGCCATCCAGCTTCCCGTCCAGCGGGCGAACCGTTGCGGCCCCGCTCATCACGGTCTGCCGCACGCCTGCGCCCGACGGAAGGGACAGGCGATGCAGCGTGAGCGTCAGGCCCTCGGCGGAGCCGACAATCTCCGCCGTCCCGCCGGTCACCGGGACGCGCCCCTGGCCGATGCGCAGCGCGCCGCCCGCCATGCGCGCCTGCACCCGGCCCTGGCGAGGAATCAGATCGGCGCCGAGTTCCGCCACCACGGTGAGCGTCACCGGTGCCTCTACTGCGGCAAGTGGCGCGAAGGCGGGGGCAAGGCCCGCGAACTCGGCCGGCACCACCTCGTCCAGCACCGCTTCCAGGCGCACCGTCGGCGCGTCGGTGCCCCCGCCATCGGGCCGCAGCTGCACCGAGGGCAGGGCGAGTTTTGCCGCAATCGCCAGCCGCCGCCCATCCACCAGCAGCGCCAGCGACGCCGCGCCTTCCATGCCGCCCGACGCAAACCGCGTGATGTCCAGTTCCAGCCCGGGCGCGCGCCACACGAGGTCGAGCGCGTTGTCATGCACAACCAGGCTCGCATCGCGAAACTGCAACTGTCGCAACTGGCTCAGTAGCGTCGATCGCCCGCCGAGGTCGGTTCCCGGCGGATGCGCCAGCGCCTCGAACACCCAGCCGAGATCGGCCGTGCGCTCAGCATCCACCGCCTCACCCTCACGCACGCCAGAGAAATCCACCGCCAGGCTGCCGTCCTGCCGCCGGACCGCGCGCACCCGCGCACCCTGCACCAGCAGCCCGCGCGGCGCGATCCGCCCGGTGGCAAGTGCGCGCATCGACAGTGAGACATCGACCTCCGGCACCTGCGCCACCCGCCGCCCGTCGGCGTCGAACAGCGCCAGCTCCAGCGCCCGGATGTCCAGCGGCCGGTCCAAGCCGCCGCGAAAGCCTTCCCAGACGAGTGACGCCTCGCCAATCTCGAGCCTTAACGGGGCGATCTGGCGGCTCACCAGCCGTGCGATCTCGTCGGCGAGCCACGGCACGACCAACGGCCCCTGGCTCAGTCGCCACACCAGCGCCCCGAGCCCCAGCGCCACGACCACCACCACCAGCAACAGCAGGCGCGACAACACATGCAGCAGCCGCCCCGCCTGGGCCGCCGCTTGACCGATCATGCCGCGCATGGCCAGCCTTCTCCGCGATGCTGACACCCGCCGCTGCCCCGCTTGTAACCTCCGGCCCCGCTTTGCTGTCCGGCTCCTGGCCGCAGGCAGCCGACCCTGCCGCGGGTGAACGGCTGATTGAACGATTCGCTGAGCTTGGCAGGGGCGAGACCCGCCTCGTCCGCGATCCGGCGGTGTGGGCCATGCTGATGGCCATCGGCGGCAACGCCCCCTTCCTCGCCGACCTCGCCATTCGCGACTCCGCGATGCTGCGCCAGGCCATCAAGGACGGGCCCGCCGCCGTGGTCGCCGCCGTGATGGCCGGCTTGGCCGGCATTGCCCCCACGCTGCCACGCGCCCAGCTTGCCGCCCGCCTGCGCGCGGCCAAGCGTGCCGTGGCCCTTGTGGTTGCCGTGGCTGACATCGGCGGGATCTGGCCGCTCGACCGCGTGACGGCTGCACTGGCCGACCTTGCAGAGACCGCGCTGTGCCTCTCGGTCGCGCACCTGCTTCGCGCAGCGCACGACGCAGGCGAGCTGTCCCTGCCGGACCGCGCGAATCCGGCTCAGGCCAGCGGCTTCACCGTCTTGGGCATGGGCAAGCTGGGCGCCCGCGAATTGAACTATTCCAGCGATGTCGACGTCATCCTGATCCATGACCCAGGCGCAGGGGTCTATCACGGCGACGCGCCGGTTGCATTCTACACCCGGATGGCGCGCGGACTCGTGACGCTGATGGAAGCACGCGATTCGGACGGCTATGTCTTCCGCACCGACCTGCGCTTGCGCCCCGACCCGGCCGCCACCCCATCCTGCATCGCGCTGCCCGCCGCCATCGCCTATTACGAGAGCATGGGCCAGAACTGGGAACGCGCCGCCATGCTCAAGGCGCGCCCCGTGGCCGGCGACCTCGCCCTCGGCCACGCCTTCCTGGAGGCAATCCGCCCCTTTGTGTGGCGCCGCCACCTCGATTTCGCCGCGGTCGCCGACATCCATGCCATGAAGCGGCGCATCGACGACCACAAGGGAAACCGCGACAACGGCGAGGCCGACCCGGTCGCCCGCCTGCTCGGCCACAACGTCAAGCTCGGCCATGGCGGCATCCGCGAGATCGAGTTCCTCGCCCAGTCGCTCCAGCTGGTCTGGGGGGGGCGCGACCCCACCCTGCGCGTTTTGCGCACCATCGACGCGCTGCGGCTGCTGGTCCGTGCCGGCCATGTTCCGCGCCGCGCCGCAGGCGAGCTTGCAAGCGCCTATCGCTTCCTGCGCCGCGTCGAACACCGGCTGCAGATGGTCCAGGACCGCCAGACGCACTCCCTGCCCGAACGCCCGGAGCAGATGGAGGAATTCGCCACCTTCATGGGCTATGCCAATGCCACGGCCTTCGCCGCCGCCCTGCTGCGCCACATGGACCGCGTGCGCAGCGCCTATGGCGCGGTGTTCGAGCAGATCCCGGAGATCACCCCTGCCGCCGCCGGCCTTGTGCTCGACTTCCGCGGCGTGGGGGAGGCCACGCCTGAAACCGTCGCCAGCCTTGCCGGCCTGGGGTTCAAGGAGACCGACCGCATCGTCGCCGCCGTGCGCGCCTGGAAGTCCGGCCGCGTCCGCGCCCTGCGCTCTCCCCGCGCGCAGGAGCTGATGGACCAGGTCCTGCCCAGCCTGCTTGCTGCGCTGGCGCGCCAGGCCCAGCCCGACTCCGCCTTTGCCCGCTGGGACAGCTTCCTCGTCCGCCTCCCCGCCGGCGTGCAGCTGCTGTCGCTGTTCCAGCGCAATCCGGTCCTGCTCGACCGCATCGCGGGCGTGCTGGGCGCGGCCCCAATGCTGGCCGACTACCTCGCGCGAACCCCGGGCGCCCTGGAAGGCCTGCTCGATCCGGCTCCCAGCCCGGAATATGGCAGAATGCTCCGCCTCCGCCTCGGCGACGCGCGCGTGCTGGAAGACGCCATCTCCATCATCCGCGCCACCGTGCGCGAGGAGGAGTTCTCGCTCGCCGTCGCCACGATGGAGGGGCGGCTGGACGCGGACTCTGCTGGCCTGCTGCGATCCGCCCTGGCCGAGGCCGCGCTGGCCGCCCTGCTGCCGCTGGTGCTCGACGACTTCGCCAGCCGCTTCGGCAAGGTACGCGGGGGCAGCATGGTGCTGGTGGTCATGGGCAAGGCCGGCGGGCAGGAAATGATGGCCGGCTCCGACCTGGACCTGATGCTGGTCTACGACCATCCCGACGCCGTCTCGCAGAGCACCGCCCGCCCTCCAGCCCGCCCGCTTGCCGCCAGCCAGTGGTTCATCCGCGCGGTCCACTCCTACGTCGCCGCCGTCACCGCGCCGGACGCGGAGGGGCCGATGTATGCAGTCGACATGCGCCTGCGTCCTTCCGGCAACAAGGGGCCGGTTGCCGTCTCCCTCGCCGCCTTTGAACGCTACCACGGCCCCGCCGGCGCAACGGAGGGTGGGGCGTGGACCTGGGAGCGCATGGCGCTCACCCGCGCCCGGGTCATCGCCGGCCCGCCCCGGCTGCGGGCGCGCGTCGACGCAGCGATCCAGGCCGCCATCGCCGGCGCTGGCGACCCAGCTCGCATCCGTGCCGATGCGGCTTCCATGCGCGCCCGCCTGCTGCGCGACCTGCCGCCCTCCTTCCCCTGGGACGTCAAGCTGCGCCGGGGCGGGCAGATCGAGGTCGAGTTCATCGCCCAGGTGCTTCAGCTCGCCCATGCCGCGTCGGTTCCCTCCACCCCTACCACCCGCGAAGCGCTCGCCCGCCTGCGCGACGAGGGCGTGCTGTTCGCGGACGAGGCAGAGTTGCTGATCCGCGCCGACCGCATCTGGCGCACCGTCCAGGGCATGCTGCGCATCACCTATGGGCGCCATCCCGCCGAGAAATTGTCGGAGGCCGCAGCCGCCGCCCTGCTGCGCGCCGCCAATGCCGCCGGTGCCGCGGCAGTTGACGTCGCCCAATTGCATGCCACCTTCGCCTCGTTGGCGGAACAGGTGCGCGCGGTGTTCGCGCGCCATGTCGGGGAGATCGACGGATGAGCGTGAACAATGGGGACAATGCGCCTGACTTCTCGATGGCGGCCAGCGCCGGCCGCACGGTGACCCTAGCCGGACAGGCCGGCAAACCCTTCGTGCTGTACTTCTACCCGAAGGCCGACACCCCCGGTTGCACCAAGGAGGCGTGCGGCTTCGAGGAATCCCTGCCGCACTTCACGGGCATCGCGGTGATCGGCGTCTCGCCCGATGCGATGCCACCGATCGACAAGTTCGCAAAGAAGTACAACCTCACCTTCCCGCTGGCCTCCGACCCGGACAACGCGGTCGCGACTGCCTATGGCGTCTGGGTCGAGAAATCGATGTACGGCAAGAAATACATGGGCGTCGAGCGCTCCACCTTCCTGGTCGACGCCAACGGCACCATCGCCCGCGCATGGCGCAAGGTGAAGGTCGATGGCCACGCTGCCGAGGTCATGGCAGCTGCCGCCGCCCTCACGTAACCGCCGGCCGCCTCCGACGCATGCGGCGCAGGGCGGCCAGCCCAACCACGGCCAGGCCCAGCAGCAGCACCTGCGAGGCCGGCCGGCCCAATGGGTCGAACGCCAGGTTTGCCTGCAACACCCGCCCCGCCGGCACCTTGGTGGCCAGCCCATACCAGACCACCTCGGTCGCCGCGGTTACCAGCGCTGCCGCCGGCGCCAGAGCCGCCAGCACGCTCAACTGCCCCTGCCGTGCCCGTGGCAACGCCCGCCACAGCATCAGCCAGGTGAACAACCCGAACCAGAACACCGCGTCGCTCGCGTTGATCTTCGCCTGCAGCGCATAGTGGAACAGCGCCAGCCCCGTCAGCGGATAGGCCAGGCGATGCAGCGATTTCCACCGCTGCCGCAACCGCTTCTGCCACGCGTCTGTCGAGGTCCAGGCCAGTACCGCCAGCCCGAGCAGTGTCACGAAACCGATCGTCAGGTAGAACCGCAGCACGATCTCACTGGCGACCGTCCACACGTTCCATTTCTGGTCCGCGACGTAGAGCACCAGATGCAGCACCGCATACAGCGCCGCGGCAACACCCAGCATCCTTCGCACCAGCGTCGCCCGTGACCAGTCCAGCAAGGCACGGGCGGGCGAAACCGCCAGGGCGAATACCAGGAACCGCACCGCCCAGTCCCCACTGCGATGGATAGCCTCGGTCAGCGGGCGTGGCCCCAGGTCGGTCAAGCCCCAGCGCAGCAGCAGCCAGGCCGCAGGATACAGCGTGAAGGCGAACACCGCCGCTTTCAGCAGCGAGAACCGTCCCGCATGGTCGGTCCAGGGCATCACGTCGCACTCCGCATTGTCCACTATCCGCTCTGACGTAAGGACTCCCGGGCACGCCCGGCGTGACACGATATTGTCAGGGACGTGGGAATGAAGCCGCGTGGCGTCAGCGGCCCGGCGGCCGTGTACCGGGCGAAACGTCGGACGGCATCTCGATCTTCGAGAAATCTGCCGGCGGCTTGAACAGCGCTGCCGGCTGCGCCCCATACTTCACTGCGGTTGCCTCGATCCCGCCCTTGCCGTCGTTGCCCCGGCCGCGCAGAAGCACCCCGTCATCGGTGACACAGGCGGTGCCGGCACCATCCCGCGACGTTACCTCCCACACCGTACATTTCAGCCCGGCCACCGTCTCGCCGCCGCGCTTCACGAAGGTCATCGTGTCGTTCAGCACGAAGCCGCGGGCGAACGCGTCGTTGGCCGGCATCTCCATGAAGCGCCGGTCCTGCGGCATCACCATCACCATGCGCTGGGTGGTGCGATCCACGATGACATAGGCACCACCCGCCCCCATGCCCTCCACCCGCATCAGCCGCCCGCCCTGGGTGGTGGCCACGCGCAGGCTCTGCGCAGGCGGGGCTGGCCGCCCGGCCTGGGCAGGCGCGGTGGCGCGATACGTCACCAGCACGTCGCGCGTCGGCGCCACCGGTGGTCGCTCCTGCGCCAGGGCTGCCCCGCTCCAGATGACCGCCAACACGACGCCCCAACGCCCAGGAATTCGCATCACGCCGCCTTGCCAATCGCCTGGATTTCGCGGGCCAGACCGTCTGGCTCCGGCGCGGCGAAGAACTGCGCCCGCACTTCAAGCGCCGCGGCCAGCATCCGCTTGTAGCGGTCGCGCGGGATCTCCACCGCGCCAAACCGCGTCAGGTGGCTGGTCACGAATTGGGTGTCCAGCAGTGTAAACCCGCCCAGCCGCAGCCGCGCCACCAAATGCACCAGCGCCACCTTGGAGGCGTCGGTCGCCCGGCTGAACATGCTTTCGCCGAAGAATGCGCCGCCAAGTGCCACTCCGTACAGCCCGCCCACCAACCGCTCGCCTTGCCAGCTTTCAACCGAATGGGCCACGCCGCGCCGGTGCAGCTCGGTGAAAAGCTGCTCGATCTGCGGGTTGATCCAGGTATCGTGCCGTCCTGGGCCCGGCTCCGCGCACCCCGCGATTACGCCGGCGAAGTCTTGATCGGCCGTAACACTGAACTCCCCGCCTTGGACCGTGCGCAGCAGCCGCCGAGGCAGGTGGAACCGGTCCAGCGGCAGCACGCCACGGAGCTCCGGGTCCAGCCAATACAGCCGGTCCGCGTCGCGCGCCTCCGCCATCGGGAAGAACCCCGCGCGGTAGGCCCGCACCAGCAATTCTGGCGTGATCTCGACGCTGCGTCGCGACATGAACCCAGTGTGCCGAGGTGCGCCGGCGAATGCCAGACGCGTCGCGCCTAGGTGGCGCTCAACCGTGTGCGATCAACCCATCACCCAGTCGCGGAATAGCACTAGGTCAATATTGCCGCCGCAAAGGACCACCCCCGCCCGCTGGCCTGCCCAGCGCCCGCGCTCCTGCAACAGCGCTGCCAGGGGTGCCGCCCCGGCGCCTTCGGCCAGGTTGTGCGTGTCGGTCCAATAGGCCCGGATGGCGGCGGCGACCTCATCGTCGCTCACCGTCACTACCCGCGCCGCGCCGGCCCGGATAATTGCCAGCGCCTCGGCATCGGGCTGGCGCGTCGCCATGCCATCGGCCTTCGTGTCGGCCCGGTTGGTCTCGACCACATGCCCCGCGGCGAAGGACAGCGCGTAGGCCGGCGCGCCCGCGCTTTGCACGCCCACGATCTCGGTCGAAAGTCCCAGCAGGTCACGCGTGCGGATCGCCCCGCAAATGCCCGAGCCGAGCCCGATCGGCACATACAGCACGTCCAGCGGCGGCGTGGCGCGAAACAGCTCGGCCGCCCAGGTCGCCACCCCCACCACCAGGTCGGCATGGAAGCTCGGCGCAAAGCGCAGCCCTTCCTGCTCCGCCAACGCCTTGGCATGCCCCCTCGCTTCGTCGAAATCCGCTCCTTGCTCGATCAGCCGCGCCCCGAAGGCGCGCATCGCCGCGTTCTTCTCGGTGCTGTTGCCATGCGGCACGACGATCGTCACCGGCACGCCCGCCCGCGCCCCGGCATAGGCGAGGGACTGGCCATGGTTGCCGCGCGTGGCCGAAACCACGCCGCGCACCGCGGCCCCGCTGCGCCGAAGCCGATCGAAATAGGTCAGCCCGCCCCGCACCTTGAAGGCACCGGTCGGCGTATGGTTTTCATGCTTCACCCAAACCTCGCACCCCGCTCGTGCGGCCAGCAGCGGCCAGGCATAGGATGGAGTAGGCGGGAAGGCTGCATGGACGATGCCATGCGCTTCCCCTAGCTCGGCCAGCGAGAACATCGACGGTCTCCAAAAAGAAACGGGGCCGTCGCGGCATACCGCGACAACCCCGTGACGCAAGCCCGAAAGATCAGGCTCGCAGAGGTGTCATGTCAACTGGCTCCGTTGCCGACCGACAAAGGATCGGTCGATGGCAGGCGGCATGAGTCTTGCAATCCGTGCCGCCGCCGGCCGGCCCGGCCCGCGATACCAATGGCCCGAAACGCCGGAAGATTCGGCATTTCGGACGGTTGATATCAGGCCAGCTTGAGGTTGGTGGCCGCGGCCTTGCCACGCTCCATGACCACGTCGTAGCTGACTTTCTGGCCGTCATTCAGGCCCTTCAGCCCGGCTGCCTGCACGGCAGTGATGTGAACGAAGACATCCTTGTCCCCGTCTTGCGGCATGATGAATCCAAAACCCTTCGTGGCGTTAAACCACTTCACGGTGCCGATAGCCATGGAATAGACTCCTGCGTTCAGGCGCGCGCCCATGCTTGTGCATGTGGCGCAACTGCTGGTGTTGCGTGGGTTAAGGGTTGCGTGCCGCTGCCCTGCCCGGGCCCGTGAGCGGCGCGGGTTATCTGCAGGGGATGCCGTTGGCCGACTGGACGATGCCGTGGCGACGCACGGCACAGGCTGCGACGGCATCGGGCGCGCGACGCACCTCTGGCCACTAGTTCAGTGAACAGGCCACGTGCGATCACGGACAAACGAAGCAAAGTGCCGGTCGCCGCCGAAGCGTGCGGCCGGCCGTTGCCTCAGGCCAACTTGAGGTTGGTGGCCGCGGCCTTGCCCCGCTCCATGGCCACCTCGTAACTGACCTTCTGGCCCTCGTCCAATCCGCGCAGCCCGGCTGCCTGAACGGCGGTAATATGAACGAACACGTCCTTACCCCCGTCCTGCGGCATGATAAATCCAAAGCCCTTCGTGGTATTGAACCACTTCACAGTCCCGATAGCCATAACTCGATCGAACTCCGTAGGTCGCCGCGCGATTCCGCGCAGCACATGGTGACAACCGGCATCCTGGTGTCCCGCGGGAGCACGACGCTCCTGTACGGAGAGGAAGTCCTGTCATCGACACGGACTCTTCTGGGTGCGACCCATGGGCGTAGCCAAAATACGATTGCGACTTCAATTTGGAGCAGAAAGCCAACCCGGAGTCAATCATTACCGCGTCGGCTGTATTCCATACCCCTTACAAGGTTGCAAACCGGCATCTGCGCCGTTTCGCCACCCCGCCATCCGAACGCAAAACCGGCCCAGGTGGGAACCACCAGGGCCGGCTGTTTCGCTAAGCCAAGACGGGCACAGACCCGCCCCTGACTGGGGGCGGAAGCCCGGCGCGGACTTAGAAGTCCATGTCGCCCATGCCGCCCATGCCGCCGCCCGGGGGGCCGCCGGCCGGGGACTTGCGCTCCGGCCGCTCGGCGATCATCGCCTCGGTGGTCACCAGCAGGCTCGCCACCGAAGCGGCATCCTGCAGGGCGGTGCGCACGACCTTGGTCGGGTCGATGATGCCGGCCTTGACCATGTCCTTGAACTCGCCGCTCTGCGCGTCGAAGCCCCAGTTGTAGTCGTCCTTGTCCAGCACCTTGCCGCTGATCACTGCACCATCTTCGCCGGCGTTCTCGGCGATGATGCGTAGCGGGGTCAGCACTGCGCGGCGCACGATTTCGATGCCCACGCGCTGGTCGTCGTTGTCGGCCTTCAGCTTGGCGAGCACCAGCGACGCGCGCGCCAGGGCAACACCGCCGCCAGGGACGATGCCTTCCTCGACGGCCGCACGGGTCGCATGCAGCGCGTCGTCCACGCGGTCCTTGCGCTCCTTCACCTCAACCTCGGTCGCACCACCGACGCGGATCACCGCAACGCCGCCGGCCAGCTTCGCCAGCCGCTCCTGCAGCTTCTCGCGGTCGTAGTCGCTGGTGGTTTCCTCAACCTGGGCGCGGATCTGGTTGCAGCGGCCGGTGATGTCGGCCTTCTTGCCAGCGCCCTCGATGACCGTGGTGTTCTCCTTCTCGATCACGACCTTCTTGGCCTTGCCGAGCATAGCGAGCGTCACGGTCTCGAGCTTGATGCCGAGGTCTTCGCTGATCACCTGGCCACCGGTCAGGATCGCGATGTCCTCCAGCATCGCCTTGCGGCGATCACCGAAGCCCGGCGCCTTCACGGCGGCAACCTTCAGCCCGCCGCGCAGCTTGTTCACCACCAGGGTGGCGAGCGCCTCGCCTTCGATGTCCTCGGCGATGATCAGCAGCGGACGGCCGGACTGCACCACGCTCTCGAGCAGCGGCAGCATCGGCTGCAGGCCCGACAGCTTCTTCTCGTGGATCAGGATGTACGGCTGGTCCAGCTCGGTGACCATCTTCTCGGCGTTGGTGATGAAGTACGGCGACACATAGCCGCGGTCGAACTGCATCCCCTCAACGACGTCGAGCTCGGTCTGAATGCCCTTGGCTTCCTCAACCGTGATCACGCCCTCGTTGCCGACCTTCTGCATGGCTTCCGAGATCATCTTGCCGATCTCGGACTCGCCGTTGGCGGAAATCG
>JANPIH010000284.1:0-1653 GCA_031424895.1 Rhodospirillales bacterium | reverse complement strand
AGGGCACGACCCGCGGCATGGGCCTGGGCCAGGCCGTCGACACGATCGAGTTGCAGGTCCACGCCCGGTGAGACCACCAGCTTGTCGTAACCAATGCTGGCGCCGCCGGAGAGCCGCACATTCTTCTTTCCCAGGTCGATGGCTGCCACCGTGTCTCGCACCACAGTGACGCCGTGCCGGCTGGACAGGGCGCTGTACGGCGTGGTGATGTCGGCCAGCTGCTTGCTGCCGCCGATCACCAGGTTGGAGATCGGGCAGGAGACGAAGGACTCGCCCGGCTCCACCAGCACCACGTCGATGCGGTAGTCGGACAGCATGCGCACATAGCGGGCGGCGGTGGCGCCGCCATAGCCGCCGCCGATCACGACCACCCTGGCCTTGGCCGGGATCTGCGAGGTGGCGCAGCCGCCCAGGCCGAACAGGCCGAGTGCCGCGCCGGAAGCGAGCAGTGAACGTCTTTGCATGTCGCTGCTCCTTAGGGCTTGAGGGCGGAAAAGTAGGCCGCGAGCTGGTCGATCTGCGTCTCGCTGAAGCCCTTGCTCAGCTGCCCCATGATCGTCGAAGGCCGGGCGCCGGCCTTGAAGGCCCGCAGGTTGGCGGCCAGGTCGGCGCGCGGCATGCCGGCCAGCGCCGCCACGGCGCCACCCGCCACGGGGCGTCCGTCGGTGCCGTGGCAGGCCGCGCAGGTGGCCGCCAGGCTGCGCACGTTGAGCGCGTCCTGGCCCTGCGCATGGGCCGCCGCCGCCAGCAGGAACGCGCCGCCGGCCAGTGTCAATTTCCATCGCGTCTTCATGCTGTGTCTCCTCCAGTTGCCTGCACTATAGGACCGCCAACGGCGGCAACGCAAAAGAATGTCAGCCGCCGGCCCGGATGCCGCGCGCCGGCTTGAATCCGAACAAGCCCGCCAGCAGCAGCGCCGGAAATTGCCGGATCGCGTCGTTGTAGTGCTGGACCGCCTGGTTGAAGCGTTCGGCGGCGGCGCGCGACTGCGCCGTGAGCTGGCGCCATTGCTGCTCCAGCCCCTCGGGGATCGACGAGCCGGCCAGGTCGTTGGCTTCCTGCGAGACGCGCACCCATGCGCTGTTCAACACGTCGCGCGCTTCCGACAGGGCGGCGGCGGCCTCCGGGTCCAGCGGCCGCGGGCGCATCGCCGACAGCGACACGGTGAGCTGGGTCGCGGCGGCCCGCAGGCCCGACCAGAGCTCGGTCACCTCGTCGAGGAGGTCGCCGGGTTGGGTCAGGCCGGTGTGGATCATGGACGCCGGCAGGCTGGCGTGCACCAGCTCCGCCTGCTGCGTCAATTCCGCGGCAAGCGCGGTGAAGGCGGCGTTGGCGTCGGAGCGCAACCGCACCAGCCGGTTGTAGGCCCCCACCGACCAGAACAGCAGCACCGCGGCAACACCCCAGAGCACAAGCGAATTGGGCATGGCGCGTATTGTCCACGGGAAAGAAAAAACCCCGGCCCGCGCGATGCGGACCGGGGTTTTTCTTGTGCCTTGGGGGCAGCAGCGGCGATTACTCGGCCGGCTGGCCTTCGCTGGCTTCCGGTGCCGTCGCTTCACCGATGCTGGCCAGCTCCGCCGCCTCGGACTCGGCGATGGCGCGGCGCTCGGCCTCGTCCATCATGTCCTTGGCCTTGCGGGCCTGGTGGTA
>JANPIH010000283.1:0-1839 GCA_031424895.1 Rhodospirillales bacterium | reverse complement strand
GCAGTATCGCGGCATGCCGCTGATCGTCACCGGCATCGCTGCAGGCACAACCGGGATCGTCGACTACACCGCGGCGCGGATCATCACCACCGGCGATACCGCGGGCACGGCCTACACGGTGGGGTCGAACCTGCAGATCCCGGTCAATGTTCTCTACAGCCCGACCTCGGACGAGTCGGTCTACAAGACCGCGACGATCTACTTCTACGCCGATGGCCTGCTGTGGACCTTCACCGGGGCGCTCGGCACGCCGTCGCTGGAACTCACCACCGGCGGCATCGGGTTCATCACCTTCGAGATGCGCGCCCAGTTCGCCAGCAAGTCCGCCACCGCCGTCCCGGCCGGCGCCGCCGCGGTGCTGCGGCCGACGCCACCGCGCTTCGTGGGCGGCAAGTGCCAGCTCAACAAGGCACTGGCCCAGGTCCGCACGCTGACCATCAATGCCGGCGTCAATGTCATCCTGCCCGACGACCCGGAGAGTGCCGAAGGCTACGGCGCGGCACTGCCGATCGAGCGCGATGTGGCCGGGAATCTCGATCCCTACATGAACACCACCAACTCGGTGGCGCTGTTCAACGCCTTCCGGGCGGGCACGCCGATGTCGCTGATGGCGATCATCGGCAGCACCGCCGGCAACCGCTTCGTCGCCATCGTGCCCAATGCCAAGGCGATCGGCATGGACCCCGGCGCGCGGGATGGCCTCGGCCAGCACGGCGTCAGCTTCCAGGCCGATGGCGCCGACAGCGCCTTCTACCTCGCCCAGTTCTGACACTGGCGCTTTATCTCCCCCCTACTTCCAGGAGTTCCCCCATGGATGACATGACCGCGCCGCCGGTGTTTTCGGCGCATGACCTGGTGGCGTTCAGTCCGCCCGACAGTCCCCGCACCTATCGGATCGCCCCACTCACCTATCGCGAGCGGATCGCCTTCCGGGCGGCACTCGCGCGCGAGGCAGGACTGCGGCCGTCTCCGCAGGATGTGAGCACGGCGCTGCGCACCGCCCTGCGCGAGATCGCCCCCAGCAACCTCGATGCGGCGCTGGCGGTAGTCGAGGCCGCCGATGCCGCGCGGGTCGATGCCGAGGCGGCGCCTCGGGATGCCGATGCCCAGGCGCGACTGGCCGAGGCACAGGCGCGGCTCGCAGTGATCATCAGCGCCTGCATGGATGTGCCGGTCTACGCCGAGTTGCGCGCCGCCGGCGAACGCTGGACCGGCATGGCACCGTGGGTGGCCTGCCGCCATGCGTTGCGTGGCTGGGAGGGGCCGGGCCTGCCACCATTCCAGCGCGAGAAGGGCTTGGTGCCGGAGGCGCTGCTCGACACCATGCCGGCGAGCGAGATCGCGGCGGTGGGCTGGCGTTCCTTCCTGCTGGTGTCGCTGGACCGGAGTGCGGAGGGAAACTCCGTGGCGCCCTTGCCGTCGCCAGGGATCCCGGCGCCTTCGACGGAGGGCTGAGGCCCGAGGATGGCTCCGACTGGCTGGTCGCCGGCCAGCCGTGGGAGGGCGACAACCCCAGGCTGACGATCGCTCATGCCTGGCACGAGTTCGTCCGATTGTGGGCAGCTTGTCGGGATCCCGAGGGCGGCATCGCCCACTGGCCCGATCCGGGTGGCGTTGGCGATCAGGCTGCTTGTGTCGTCGATGCCTTCAGCGCGCTCGCCTCGATGCACGCAGCCATGAACGACGCCGAGCAGAAGCTACGGGGGCAGCGATGAGCTTCGTGCGCGCAGCCGTGTTCGGCCGGCTCAAGCCGGCGATGCGGGCCGAAGTGCGCGCCGTCGCTGGTGCCCTTCGTCGTGCGGTCGCTGCCACAGGTGGCGAAGTGCAATCGGAGCTTCG
>JANPIH010000282.1:0-12788 GCA_031424895.1 Rhodospirillales bacterium | reverse complement strand
GCTGGCCGCGGAACGACTGCGTCTGCCATGTCTGGGTGTAGCTGAACCGGACGCCGTTCTAGATGACGGCAACCCCGCTCTCGATCGCGCCGAGCAGCCAGTTGCGCCCGACGCGCGGGGAGGATTGCAGCAGCGTGCCGTCCAGGAACAGGTCGCGCGCCACGACCTGGCCGGAGAGGCCGCCGAACATGTACCACGCCAGGCCGGGTGACGCGACGAAGGCGTCGCCGCCGGTGACGCCGGGGCGGATGACGGCGGCCGCATCGTCGCCGGCGCCCGAGCAGATGAACCAGTTGCCCGTCGCGGCCGACATTGTTCGGCGTGATCAGGATGTCCCCCTGCTCGATCTCGGCGACCGGCCCCGTGTAGGCCGAACCGACGACACCAATGTCCTGACTGGTCGTCACGTTGCCGGCAGCGATCGACTCGACGGCGAACGTGCCGATCGGGTTGCCGACGCCACGCATATACCGGGCGCTGGAAATCTCGGAAGACCGCTTTTCCTGAGGGTGCTGGCTGGGGTGAGGGACCCAAGGCGGAAGAGTCTCCGGCTGGAGGGAGGCTGGTTTGCGGCTGAGGCAGTTGCCGCAACTGCAACTGCCCCAGGGTCCACAGACATCAACCGATGTAGAGTACACCGATCCCGCTGACCTCGAACGCAGAGGGTGCAGGCAAATCAGCCCTCGCCACACCGGCCCAGGTCATGGCGGTTTCGACCAGCCCGTTGCCGTCCAAATCTGCATACATGGTGGCGCCCATATAGCCCGGCAGCCCATCGCTGTCGGACCATGCAGCCACGCTCACCCCGTCGCGCCATCCCCACAGCGTAAACATCTCGCCAGGTTCCCAATCGGTGATGCAGGACCACGCTGGCACCAGGTCACGCCCGTCGACGAAGAACGTATCGCGGCCCAGCCCGCCGGTGAGGAAGTTTGACCCGCCACCGCCGTCGACGACGTCGTCTCCGGCCCCCATGCTCGCCGCATCATTGCCCGCGCCGAGGTTGACGAAGTCGTTGCGGGAGGTGCCTTGAAGCACGTCGTCGCCATTCGTCGCTGGCAGGATGTAGTCAAGTGCATTCGGCCCGATATAGCGCGTGGGCATCCCGAACTTCAGCGTGCCTGCATCAAGGTTCTGGTACAGCTCATCAGTTGTCGGCTGGCCGCGCAGCGAGTCCACCGTGATCGCGGCAGACCCGCCGAACTTCAGCATCTCGGCATTCCGCAGTTCGTCATTGCCGTCGGGGCCATGCACCCGAACGATGTTGTCGAGTATCCCGATCTGGTACTGGTCGCGCGCTTGGAGGAAGACGAAGGTATCGACCCCTTCGCCGCCGTTCAGGGTGTCGTTGCCCGCGCCACCGGTCAGCGTGTCGTTGCCGGCGCCGCTGGCCACGACATCGTCGCCGTCGCCGCTGGTGATCGTGTCGTTGCCGCTGCCGGTGGTGATGGTGAAGGTCTCTACGCCCTGGAAGTCGACGGTGCTGGCAACAAGATCCGCGATGTGGCCGACATAGCCGCCGGCCAGGTTGCCGCCGGTGATTCCCCCGGTCACGTTCGTGGTCATCGCCGAATAGTCGACGATCAGCCGGTCCGGTCCCGCCCCGGCGTCTACCGAGTCCGCACCGCCGCGAACCGTGATGACATCCGCGCCGGCCCCGGCGACGATGGTGTCAGCCCCCGTGCCGGACAGGATGATGTCATTGCCGGCCCCGGAGGTGAGCATATTGGTGCCGTTGCCGCCGTCGATGACGTTGCCGCCATCAAGTGCCGTGATGGTGTCTGCATCGTTGCCACCGGTGATCGTGTTGGCGCCCTGTCCGGCCGTGACCGTATTGGCCCCGTCGCCGGCGGCGATGATATCGTCGCCACTGCCGGTCGTGATCGTGTCCGCGCCTGCACCGGTCAGGACGGTGAAATGCTCGATGGTGCCATCGGTGACGGTTGCTGTGCGGCCACCGCCGCCGGCCTCGGTGAAGTTCGACGTCGAGTCGCCGGTCACCGCACCGGTGGCAAGCCGATAGTCGACGACAAGCCGGTCGATGCCCAACCCGCCATCGACCGCATCGACGCCGGCACTGACGGTGATCAGGTTGTTGCCGGCGTTGCCGACAATTCCGTTCGCGTCGACGGCATCGCGGATTTCGATCGGCGCCGTGCCGGCGGCGGTGAACACCGCGACCCCGACGCCGAGCTGCAGCACGATGCCGGTCGAGCTAGCATCGCCTTGGACCGTCATGCCACCCTGCGTGACGGTCGCGGTCTCGTTGCTGTAGCCGGCCTCCAGCTGGACGGTGTCGTTCGCGACGGCAGCGGCCATTGCCTGGGCGATGGTGGGATAGAGGGAGTTGGGGCCAACGAAAAGAATGGCCATGGGCGTTTCCTATGGCAGGGATGGCAGGGGACATGGCCCAAGTCCATCGCCGCAGTTGTCGAGGGGGCTACCTCGGCGTGGTGCCGAGGCGTTTAGAAGGTTTGGCGCAGCACAACACGCTTCCGTGCGTCGTTGCGCCTTTCACCAGTATTCATTAGCCGTCTCCCTGCGCGGTCATTCCAACGCGGGATGGCGAACGAGTCAGCTGATGCAGAGGACCGTGCCGTAGTTGCGGCTCAAAAACGGGGTGCTGCCGGCAATCAATCCCGCGCCCTTCGCGCGGGTGGTATTATCTGAACCGGTCGCATATAACGGCATTCAGACAACTTCAATGGCGTAGTTGGAGTATTCCTGCGTCGGAAGACGGCCGAGCCGAGAGGCGCAACATCAAGTGGTTTTCTACCTGACGCGAGCTGCGCGCTTCGAATTCTGCGTCGCGATGGAATTTGTGCCCTTCAATTTGGGGAACCGAGGTTCGCCGCAAATTCAAATTATCATTGCGAGATGGTGACGTCAACATATTATTTCAAAACGGGCCCACTTTGTCGTGATGGTGGTAAATGGCTACCCAAACCTGCCTCAATTGGAACAAAGTATTTCTTTGAACAAAACAAAATCCTCGCTACAGGGGTCATGCTTGGTAGCTCTAGGAGAAGGGCTATTTGTCGCCGACCCAGTGCAGCTATGCACCACTTGGCAGACATCCGCGCTCCGGGCGATACGCGTGCGCTACGTGGCGGGCCTGACCGATCCTGGCTAGCGCAAGGGCGTCCAGTCCAGCGGAGGTGACGTGAAACAAGTGGCCGAGCGGCTTGGCCTCGCGATCACATGCTCGAGGCGGTAGCCGATAGTGGCAGCAACGACAGGCTGCAGATGTTAGAGGCCATTTCGGAATCAGTGTGGAATGGTCCTGCGGGGGGTTGGATGGACGGGAGCGATGTGATTCCGAGCAGGTGTTCGAAGCCTTGCCGGAGCCATCATGTGGACCCCGACCACCCGAGCCCAGCATAGCGCCAGAGGTCTGCGCTATGGAAGCGACGTAACAGACGCGGAGTGGCTGATCCTCTCTGCGTTCTTGCCAGCGTCGCGCCCCGCGGTTGCCCCCGCAAATGGGAGATGCGGGAGATCGTGAACGCGACCTTCTATGTACTGCGCGGTGGCATTGCCTAGTGCTCTGATCCATTCTGCTGATTCACAACGAGATGGCGGCATGCGAGTCTGTGTGGATGGCACAGACAGTCTGCGTTGTGGTGAACGGGCGGGATAGACAGCGGTTGGAGGCGATCACGTCGGACCGCAACCGCCAACGCAAGCATATTGAGCGGGCGCGGGTCGTGCTCGCTTCGGTCGGCGGCGCAGCGGTGCAGCAAGTAGCGCTGCAACTGGGCGTCAGCCGGCCGATGGTTTGGCGCTGGCAGCAACGCTTCGCCGACGAGGGGGTGGAGGGCCTATTGCGCGACAAGACGCGCAAGCCCGGCAAGGCGCCGATCCCGGCCGAGACGGTGGCGCGCGTGGTGGCGCTGACCTGCGCTGCTCCGCCGCACCAGGCAACGCATTGGACCGGGCGGGCCATGGCCAAGGCGGCCGGCATTTCATTGAGTTCGGTGCAGCGCATCTGGCAGGCGCATCATCTCCAACCGCATCGGGTGCGCACGTTCAAACGGTCGCGCGACCCGCGGTTCGCCGAGAAACTCGTCGATATCGTCGGCCTCTATGTGGATCCGCCAGCGCACGCGGTGGTGCTGTCAATCGACGAAAAGAGCCAGATCCAGGCGCTTGACCGCACCCAGCCAGGGCTGCCGCTGAAGCCCGGCCGCTGCGGCACCATGACCCACGACTATAAACGCCATGGCACGACGACGCTGTTCGCCGCCCTCAATGTGCTCGACGGCACGGTGATCGGTCGCTGCATGCAGCGCCACCGCCATGAGGAGTTCATCCGCTTCCTCAACGCCGTCGAGCGCGCCGTGCCCGCCGGCAAGCTGGTCGAAGCGGTGGTCGACAACTACGCCACACACAAGCATCCCAAGGTCCGCGAATGGCTGGCGCGACATCCGCGTTGGACCTTCCATTTCACGCCAACGTCCAGCTCCTGGCTGAACGCGGTCGAGAACTTCTTCTCCAAGCTGACCCGCCAACGCATCCGTCGAGGCAGCTTTCACTCAATCGTTGACCTGCAAGCCGCCATCAACCGGTACCTCGCCGAGCACAACGCCCAACCGAAGCCGTTCGTCTGGAAGGCCTCCGCTGCGTCGATCCTCGCCAAGCTCGACAGGCTGCCGCATCGTCCGAATGAGTCAGAGCACTAGAACCTGCTGCCCAAGGACTTTCCGCCCTTGCCCACTGTGTATCGCTGGTTCGCTCGGTTTCGCGATGACGGAACCTGGGAGCGGATCAACCACCATCTGGTGATGCTCGACCGCGAGTGGGTCGGCCGTGAGGCAAGCCCGACGGCCGCTGTGATCGACAGCCAGAGCGTGAAGACGACCCAGAGCGGCGGCGTGCGCGGCTACGATGGCGGTAAGAAGATCAAGGGCCGCAAGCGCCACCCGATGGTCGACACCGACGGGCGCGCGCTCAAGCTGCAGGCCCATTCGGCTGCGATCCAGGATCGCGACGGGGCCGGGCCTTTGCTGCAGGCGTCGCGGGCTCGTTGGCCGTTCGTGGCGCTCGGCTACGCTGATGGTGGCTACGCCGGTCCGCGCGTAGCCGATGGCAGCCCCATCCGCATCGAGGTCGTCCGTAAGGCCGACAACCAAGTTGGCTTTGCCGTCATCATCCGGCGTTGGGTGGTCGAGCGCTTCCTCGCCTGGATCAACCGAACCAGTCGCCAATTCCCACCCAATCGAGTTTCGAACTTATGGTGCGCAATCGCACCAATAAATTGTTCTATTTCAATGTGATAACACTCGGGCCCGGTAACCGGGGCAAAACCCCGGGCGCACGAGTTCGGCATGCGTAACGTCGGTTGCAGCAAATGGCGGATTTCCGCGGCCATTGCCTGGTTGGCCTGCGCATTGAAAGCAGGTTGTTCAAATCTTGCCCGGGGTTTTGCCCCGGTTACTCGGGCCCAAAACCCCCATGGCCCCAGGTCCCGGAGACAATTGGCCGTTCGGAGAGAGATTCGGGGGTTCGTTGCGCTTGCGGAGCCCCGAGTGCAACGGGCAACCCCACGGAAAACTTGGGGTTTTACGGCCTGTCTCATTAGCGGCGAGCGGTTCGCCCCTAGTGGATAGAATCTAACGTTTGGTGCCCTCTTTTGACGGCTGCGATGATGGCTTCCGGTTCCTTGGTCCATCTGAACGGCCTTGGGTTTTCGTTGTTCTCGGCGAGGAAGCGTTTGATGGCGGCCTGCAGGTCGACGACGGAGTGGAAGACACCGCGTTTGAGCCTTCGTCGTGTGAGCTTGGCGAAGAACCCTTCAACAGCGTTGAGCCATGAGGCGGAGGTCGGGGTGAAGTGGAATGTCCAGCGTGGGTGCCGGGCCAGCCATTCACGAACCTTGGGGTGTTTGTGGGTGGCATAGTTGTCGACGATGGCGTGGACGAGCTTTCCGGCTGGCACGCGCGCCTCGACGGCATTGAGGAAGCGGATGAACTCCTGATGGCGATGCTTCTGCATGCAGCGGCCGATGACTTTGCCGTCGAGCACGTTCAGGGCTGCGAACAGCGTGGTGGTGCCGTTGCGCTTGTAGTCGTGGGTCATCGTGCCACAGCGGCCCTTCTTCAAGGGCAGGCCAGGTTGGGTGCGGTCAAGCGCTTGTATTTGGCTCTTTTCATCGATCGACAGCACCACGGCGTGGGCCGGTGGGTCCAAGTACAGTCCGACGATATCACGCACTTTGCTGGCGAAATTCGCGTCGTTGGACAGCTTGAAGTGACGTGTCCGATGCGGCTGCAAGCCGTTCCTGCGCCAGATGCGCTGCACGGAACTGACGCTGATGCCGCTCGCTTGGGCCATCGCGCTGGCCGTCCAGTGCGTGGTCTCGCCCGGCGGATCGGCCAGAGTCGTTGCAATCACCCGCGCCTCGACCGCGGTGCCGAGCGGTGCGATGCGCGCCGGCCGGGTCTTATCGCGCAGCAGGCCCGCGACCCCATCGGTCATGAAGCGCTCCTGCCACCGCCAGACCGCCGTCTTGCTGAGCCCGACCCGACGCATGATCTCCGCAGTACCGCAACCATCGCTGGTCAGCAGCACCACTTGCGCCCGCCAAACATGCTTCTGCGGGCTATTCCGGTTCGAGACCACCGCGTCCAACCAATCGCGATCCGCAGCGGTGGCCTTAACTTTGATCCCTGTGCGCATGCCCCAGACTCGCACTTGGCGAACGAGCCGGGATTCCTAAATCGGACTCAAACGTTAGGTTTTATCCACTAGCTGGCCGCCTGAACCTCAAGCGATTGCCCCACTCCTGGCGCGGTCGTTGCCCTGCCTGCGGCTACGGCGGCGATGCGTTCAGCATCCGCGCAGATCGCCTGGGGCGGGCATCTTTGGCCTGTTTCAACGGCTGTGGCCGCGACGCGCTCGCAGCAGCAGTCACCCGCGTGGCCGGCGGTGGGGACCTCACTCAGCCGCAACGCAGTGCGCGTCAAGAAAGCTCAGTCTCCTGCATGCAACCATTCGCACAGACATTGTGGAACCGCTGCGTCTCTGCACAAGGCACGCTGGCCGCCACCTATCTGACAGCGCGCGGGATCGCCCATCTTGCGGCCTCGCCGGCGCTGCGTTTCTGCAATGATACGTCGCACCCAGAGCAGGGACGCCACCCTGCCATGGTCGCCGCGGCGCACACCGCCGATGGCATTCTGGCAGCAGTGCACCGCACGTATCTGCATGCCAGTGGTGCCCGCAAGGCACATGTCACTCCCACCAAAGCAAGCCTGGGCCCCACCTGGGGTGCAGCCATCCGGCTCCACCCCGCGGCGCAGGAGATCGTCATCGGCGAGGGGATCGAGACGTCAGGCGCAGCCGGTCTCCTGCTCAGGCTGCCCGCCTGGGCTGCCATCTCCGCCGGCAACTTGGCACGGGGCCTGCTGCTGCCGCCTGAGATCCAGTCGGTGGTCATTGCCGCCGATCCTGATGCAGCCGGCGACCGAGCAGCACAACAGGCAGCACTGCGGTGGCGGGCAGAAGGGCGGCACGTGCGGATCGAGCGCCCTGTGGGGCCGGGCGACTTCGCTGACATTTTGCTGGAGCGCCAGCGTCGTGGATGACGCGCCTGAGTTCACTATCCTGGATTCCAGTGCTGCGACCGAAGAGGAAGCCATTGCCCGTCTCGCCGCTATTTCCGAGTTTGAATACGATCGCGTCCGCCAAGCTGAGTCGGAACGGCTGGGCTGCCGGGTTTCGACTCTGGACAGGATGGTGCAGTCCGCCCGCGCATCGGTCGATCATGACCCTGTCTCCGATCGCCCCCCGGCGTTTACTGATGAGGCCTTGGCCCTGGAGTACGCCGCCCAGCACCGCAACCGGCTGCGCTACGTTGCGGGTTGGGGGCGGTGGATGCTTTGGACCTGGACGCACTGGCAGGCCGACGACACCATGCAGGCGTTCGACCTGGCGCGGGCTGTGTGCCGAGCCGCTGCCGCTATCTGCAACGACCGCAACGTCGCTTGTGTGCTGGCCAACGTCCGCACCGTTGCGGCGGTCGAGAAGCTCGCCAAGGCCGATCGGCGCCTTGCGGCCACCGTTGACCAGTGGGACCAGGATCCGTGGCTGCTCAACACACCGCGGGCGATTGTTAACTTGAGGACTGGCGAGGAGACGTCGCACAGGCCCGAGCTTTACATGACGAAGATCACCGCGGCTGCCGTTGGGGACGAGTGCCCGATCTGGCGTGCCTTCTTGGCGCGGGTCACAGCCGGCGACAAGGACCTGCAGATTTTCATTCAACGCATGGTCGGATACGCATTGTCCGGGAGCACTAGGGAGCACGCGCTGTTCTTCGCGTATGGCACTGGCGGCAATGGCAAAGGTGTACTGCTCAACACCGTCTCTGCCATGTTGGGCAGCTATGCGGCAACGGCGGCAATGGAGACCTTCACCAGTTCACAAACCGATCGCCATCCTGCTGACCTCGCGATGCTGCGCGGTGCCCGTCTGGTAACATCCCAAGAGACAGAAGAAGGGCGGCGCTGGGCGGAGGCCAGGATCAAGGCTCTGACCGGCGGCGATCCGGTGACGGCACGTTTCATGCGCCAGGACTTCTTCACGTTCCTTCCGCAGTTTAAGCTGGTGATGGCAGGCAACCACAGGCCTGGTCTGCGCAACGTGGACGAGGCAATCCGGCGCCGGTTCATTCTTTTGCCGTTCACGGAGAAGATTCCACCTGCGGAGCGGGATCCCGACCTTGTGGAGAAGTTACGTGCCGAATGGCCCGGCATCATGCGCTGGGCCCTCGACGGATGCCTGCTCTGGCAGGAGAAGGGGCTGGCTCCACCGCCGAGTGTAGTGGCAGCCACCGGCGAGTACCTGGAGGACGAGGACGCACTGGGTCAGTGGTTGGCGGAGTGTTGCGTGAGCGAGAGAAAAATCAATACGTCGGCGTCGAAGCTGTTCACCAACTGGACCGAGTGGTGCGAGCGGACTGGCGAGAACGCGGGGTCGCAAAAGCGATTTTCCCAGGCGTTGCGCAGCCGAGGGTATGAACACGCCCGCAATAACGAGGGCCGCATGATGTTCAGGTTCCTGGCGCTGAGAGCCAATGTTGGCCAGGAGGCTTCGCATGGTTGAGCGTCTGAAGGATCTGGAGGGTCATCCGGATTGCGCCGTTCGCGCGCGAGACGTGCCAATGCCGAGTGCCCTTCGGAACCTTCAGACGATCTCGCCGCGGGATTGCAAAGAGCGATACTCACCGAGCATCCCTCGGTCTCGAGCCCCGCGATTTGCGAAACTGCATGCTCAGAACGCATCCCACGGCGCGCTCCCCCGCGGATTGAGCAATGATCTGGCCGCAGGGGGGAAGGGGGGTCCCGCGCTGGGAGCATTGGGGGGGGATCGTCGCGGGCCTTTCTTGGCGCGTCCCCGAAATAAAACTCGGGGGGGGCGGTTGAGCACAACACGCGCAAGACCGCGGGCGATCCGCCTAGCGGCAGCTGCTGCGCCTTGCGGCACTGCTGGAGGACGACGAAGGACACACGCTCGATCCATGGTCCCTCCTGGTGTATCCCCTGCCCACCTAGCCGGAGGTGTCCTTCCAGCAGAGGCGCCAGCACGGCATCGACCACGCCACCAGCCGGAACACACGGCGTCGTCCTCGGCCGGGTAATGTCCCGGCTCGACGCCATGCGCGTCCGGGCGCCGTTCCCGGTCGTCCATGGGACGGAGGTCAGCGGCGCGCGATGATCGCGAAGTGCGACCGGCTGGTGATGGCGATGCACCGGGAGGGACAGACCGACGAGGCGGAGGACAATGCTGTCACAGATGCAAATGCGCGAGATGAGCCGAACACGCCGACAAGGATGGCCAGGACAGCACCGGCGCCACCGTAGAGCCGGCCGCCGCCTACGATGAGGCCGACGATCCCGCCGACGCCACGCCGGAGTTCCCGCGGCCACGGTACAAAGACCCGCGCGATCTGAGCGGAAAAGTCGTTGCCCGCCGGATTGCGTTGATGGTTTAGCGCCGGTGCAACGCGCGCCAGATTCGCTCGGACGTCATCGGCATATCGATGTGATTAATGCCGTGCGGCGCCAACGCATCAAGCACCGCGCAGACCACCGCCTGAGGCGAAGCGATCGCCCCGGCCTGCCCTGCCCCCTTCAGCCCAAGCGGGTTGGCGGCGGTCGGCACGCCACTGAAGGCGATGTCGAGCGGCGGCAGATCTGACGCCCGGGGCAGCGCGTAGTCCATCAACGAGCCGCTGAGCAACTGGCCGGAGTCGGAATCGTAGACCGTGTGCTCGAGCATAGCCTGGCCGATGCCCTGCACCACGCCCCCCTGGACCTGCCCCAAGGTCAGCATCGGGTTCAGCAGCGTGCCGAAATCGTCCACCGCTGTGTAACGCTCCAGAGTGGCCTGGCCGGTCTCGGGATCGATCTCCACCTCGGCGATGTGGCAGCCATTCGGAAAGGTGATGAGATCGAGCAGGTTCCAGACATATGTATCCAGGCCCATGCCTTCACCGCTTTGCGGCGTGACACCTTCGCGCGCCGCATCGGCCACCGCGAGCAAGTCGACTCCGCGCGACGAATCGTCCCTGACGACGAAGCGCCCCGCCGCGAAGGTCATCTCATCCGGCGATGCCTGCAGCAGCCGTGCGGCGATCACCGCGCCCTTGGCTATCACCGCTTCCGCCGCCCGAACGAGCGCCGTGCCGCCCATGTGCATCGACCGCGCGCCGCCATGGCCATTGCCGTCGCGCACCAGGGCGGTGTCTGCCTGCACATAGCGAAACACCTCGGGCGGCAGGCCCAGCAAGTCCGCAGCGATCTGCCGGTAGCTCGTCTCGTGCCCCATGCCGTTCGACTGGGTGCCGACCAGCAGGGTGACCATTCCATCCGCGTCGAAGCGGATTTCTGCGCCTTCGTTCGGCGCGCCACGCGCGGTCTCCATGAAGCAGGTGACACCAATGCCCCGCAACCTGCCGCGCGCACGCGCGGCATCCCTTCGGGCAGCAAAGCCTACGTGGTCGGCGGCGATCACGGCGGCGTCGAGATTCTCCGCGAACCGGCCACAATCGATCACCGTGCCCAGTGCCTTGCGATAGGGGAATTGCTGGACCAGGTTGCGCCGCCGCAGCGCGATGGGGTCGAAGCCGCAACGCCGCGCTGCTTCGTCGATCAGCCGTTCGATCATGTAGTTCACTTCGGGCTTGCCGGCGCCGCGATACGCGTCGATCGGCACGGTATTGGTGAATACGCCGCGCACATCCATGAAGATCGCCGGGATCACATAGCCGCTGCCGATCGCGTTGGCCGGCGCGTTGGTGGAACTGCCCGGCCCGCCGGCAGACAGATAGGCGCCCAGCTCCGCCACGGTGGACACATCCAGCGCTCGGAAGTTCCCCTCTGCATCCAACGCGAGACGGGCTCGGGTGATATTACCGCGCCCCTGGGCGGTGGTGACGAAGTCCTCGCCGCGCTCGCTGATCCATTTGACCGGCCGGCCGAGATGCCGCGCCGCCCACAGCAGCATGACCCATTCAGGATAAAGCGCGTTCTTCACCCCGAAGCCGCCACCGACATCGGGGCAGGAGACGCGCATGCGCGAGGCCGGCACGTGGAACACCGACCCGGCCAGCTGCGACCGGAGCCCATGCACGCTCGCGCCGGAGAATTGCAGGTGGAAGCCGTCTGCCCCATGGCTGGCGATCGCGCCACGGGTTTCCGTTGCGGCGACCACAATCCGATTGTTGACCAGTTCCAGCTCGACCACGTGTTCGGCGTCTGCGAAGGCTGCCTGCACTCCGACTGCGTCACCCTTCTGGAAGCGGTAGGAGAGATTGCCCGGCGCCTCCGTCCACAGTTGCACCGCGCCATCGCGCAGCGCCGCCACGGCATCGACGATCGCGGGCAGCGCGTCGTACTCCACGAGAACAGCGTCGGCGGCGTCTCGTGCGAGGCTTCGAGTGGTGGCCACCACGAAGGCGACGGGGTCGCCGACATGGCGCACGCGTCCTTGCGCCAGGGCATGACGCGGCGGCACGATCATCGGCTGCAGGCTGGCAACCGGCACCGCGCAGGGTAGCGGACCGAGCTCGGCCAAATCTGGTGCAGTGAACACGCCCAGCACGCCGGGCATCGCACGGGCCGCTTCGGCATCGATGCGCTGGATTACCGCATGGGCGTGCGGCGAGCGCACCACCTGCATCCAGGTCTGACCGGGCAAATCGATGTCGTCGATGAAGCGGCCATGCCCGGTCAGGAAGCGCTCATCCTCCACCCGCCGCACTGATTGCCCGCTGAACGGCGTTGCCATGCCCATCCCCTCCCAGTTCCGCATCACTGTTGGCACGATCCGACGGCAATTGTGAGCAGACATCTAGATTGGATCATCGCCGCGCTCTCGATGCCCAGCTTCATCGCGATGACGCCCGCGGTCTAGACGCCGATGCCGCGGATGGCGAGCAAGGCAATGGGCTTGGCGCGCAGGACACAGAAGCCGTTCTGTGCGTTTTGCAAGGTCACCGGCTCCACGAGGCCGGCGAGGACCTCGAGCTCAGGCGAGGTGCCCTGCCCGCTCATCAGCCCGTCCCGCGTATGGCAAGCTAATCCAACCGCACGTCCATCCCCCAAATAGGGTGCACACCTATGGCAGATCCCTACAATCTACAGCGCTTTGTCGACGCACAGGACCCAGTCATCGATGCGGTGCGCAGCGAGCTTCGCGCCGGGCGCAAGCGTACGCACTGGATGTGGTTCGTGTTCCCGCAGCTACGGGCGCTGGGGCAAAGTCCGACAGCCAAGCACTATGGA
>JANPIH010000281.1:0-1837 GCA_031424895.1 Rhodospirillales bacterium | reverse complement strand
CCTGCGGGCGCTCGAGAATGTGCCCATGTAGCTGGGCTCCATTTTCTGCCTGATTGCCCGTTTCACCTCCGTACGGTCGAAGCCGGCGTAGACCGGAACCACAGGTTGTTCCTCGGTGAACAGAATCCAGTCGCGAGTCCTTTTAGGAAGATCCTTCCAAGGTTTGTCGACATCGATGTCTAGGGTCGTAAGAATGTCCCTCAGATTCTGTCCGCCCCACGCCGTAGGCCATGCGGCAACAGCCCGCTCGCGTATCGTAAGCGTGGGGTCCGGAACCATGGAGGCCTCCGTCACCTCATGCGTACGTCCAAGCCCATGGCAACGCGGGCAGGCGCCCTGCAGCGTGTTTGGCGAAAACGATTCAGCTTCCAGATGGGGTTGGCCAGACGGATAGCGCCCGGCGCGCGAGTAAAGCATACGCAACAGATTGGAGAGCGTTGTCACGCTTCCCACGGACGATCGCGTCGTAGGCGTCCCGCGTTGCTGCTGCAGCGCGACTGCCGGGGGCAACCCTTCGACCTGATCCACGTCCGGCACGCTCATCTGGTGGAACAAGCGGCGCGCATAGGGGGACACCGATTCAAGGTAGCGGCGCTGGGCCTCCGCATAGAGCGTGCTGAATGCAAGCGATGATTTTCCGGAGCCAGAAACCCCGGTGAAGACGACAAGTGCATCTCTCGGGATATCAACGTCGACATTCTTCAGGTTATGCTCACGCGCACCTCGCACGCGAACATGTCCTTGGAGTGCCGCCGGGGTGACGTCGGGCTTTTCCGCCATGGTCCCTAACGATCCTTGAGCTCGCTTCCCGGGCGGGCGCCCATTCCTCACTTAGGACGAAACGGCCGCCAGACATGGAGAACCATCTCCGCGAACCGTGTGTGATCGTTGCAAGCTTGCATACTGGTCTTGAAGTGCTGGCCTACTGCACACTGCTAGTTCTCCGCGCTTCCACGCAATCAGCGCAAAGGCCCGCATAGCCTCGACTGTTGCAGGCTACGCTCTATCTTGCTCTGAATGCAGCATACCCATGATACTGCTACAAACATCATCCCGCCGCGCTCCGGCGCCAGCGTCTCACTGCGTAAAGGCCAACGTCTCACTATCATCGATCCGGAGGGCGAACAGGTTTCCGATCTCGTCGCATTCAATGCGCACGATCGCGATGAGTACCTCTCCTCGGGGCGCTCGATCGACTATGCAAGCCGCATTTTTTTGACGACCGGCGACATCCTTTATTCGAACCGCTCAGCGCCGATGCTGGTTATCGAACGCGACGACGTTGGTCGGCATGATTTCCTGCTGACGCCGTGTTCCAAGGAGATGTTCCGCATCATCTACAAGGACGAGCACCCGCATCATGGCTGCCAAGGCAACCTCGAAAAGGCCCTCGCGCCTCATGGCATCGGCGCAGACCGCGTGCCCATCGCGTTCAATGTCTTTATGCACGTGTCGGTCGACGGCGAGTCGGGGGAGATCAAGGTGCTGCCGCCCAAGAGCCGCCCCGGCGACAGCATCACCTTCCGCGCCGAGATGGACCTCATCGTCGCGATGACCGCATGCTCGGCAGGGCAATCCAATAATTTTACTTACAAGCCGATCTGCTTTCACGTCGACTGAAGCCGATTGCAACTTGTGTGGAGCGTACCCGCTGCCTCTGCGTTCAGCCCGCTCATCAAAAATTGGGCTTATTGCGTCATGCTTTGTACAAATGATCGAACCGCTGATCTGGATCAGGAATTTTTCAATTTTTTAGAGGGGTCGGGATTTCCCTGCGTCGGCGCTAAGTCTGCCCACGCGACTGGCACGATCGAAACCTACACAGCGCGCGATATTC
>JANPIH010000280.1:0-5409 GCA_031424895.1 Rhodospirillales bacterium | reverse complement strand
GCCCGCATCCTGCGCACCGGGGCGCGGCTGCTGCTGCTGGACGAGCCGACCGAGGGGCTGGCGCCGGTGATCGTGCAGCAGATCGGCCGCACCATCCGCGAGATCAAGGCGATGGGCTTCACCATACTGCTGGTGGAGCAGAATTTCCGCTTCGCCGCGACGGTCGCGGACCGGCATTATGTGATGGAGCACGGGCGGGTGATCGACATGATCCCCAACGCCGAGCTGTCGGCCAACATGGACAAGCTGCACGACTACCTCGGCGTGTAGCCAACCGCCTCGGCACCCGGGCGGGATCGTCTCGCCCAGGTGCCGCCGAACTTCAACCGGCGAAACCACCACCACGAGTGGTCGCCAGCACACCAGGGAGACCTCACCTATGCGCCTGTCACGTCGTTCGCTGCTCGGCTCCGCCGCCGTTCTCGGCACCGCAGCCCCCTTCGCGCCCGCACGCGCCCAGACGCCGACCATCAAGGTCGGCGTGCTGACCGACATGTCCGGCCCTTACCAGGACCTCGCCGGCCCCGGCTCGATCGCCGCCACCCAGTTGGTGGCCAGCGAGTTCATGGCCGCCAATCCTGGGGTGCGGGTGGAGATCGTCTCCGCCGACCACCAGAACAAGGCCGACATTGCCGCCGGCACGGCGCGCCAGTGGATCGACCGCGACGGCGTGGACGTGATCATCGACCTGTCGAACTCCGCCGTGGCGCTGGCCGTGTCCGGCATCGGGCGCGAGAAGAACAAGGCGATTATCGCCACCGGCGCCGCGAGCTCGGACCTGTCCGGCCGGGCGTGCAACGCCAACACCATCCACTGGGTGTACGACACGTACATGCTGGCCAAGTCCACCGGCGGGGCGATGGTCAAGGCGGGCGGTGACAGCTGGTTCTTCGTGACCGCCGACTATGCCTTCGGCCATGCGCTGGAGCGCGACGTCAGCGACTTCGTGCGCAATGCAGGTGGGCGCGTCGTGGGCTCCGTGCGCACGCCGTTCCCGGGCACCACCGACTTTTCCGCCTTCCTGATCCAGGCGCAGGCCTCGCGAGCCAAGGTGCTGGGCCTGGCCAATGCCGGCACCGACACCATCAACTGCATCAAGCAGGTCAAGGAGTTCGGCCTGACCATGAAGGTGGCCGGGCTGCTGGTGTTCCTGTCCGACGTGCATGCGCTGGGGCTGGATGTGTGCCAGGGGTTGATCCTGTCCGAAAGCTTCTACTGGGACCAGAACGACCGCACCCGCGCCTTCTCCGCCCGCTACAGCCCGCGCATGCAGGGCAAGCGGCCGTCGATGGTGCAGGCGGGCAACTATTCCAGCGTTCTGCACTACCTGAAGGCCGCCAAGGAGATGGGCTACGCGGCCGCCAAGGCGGACGGGGCCGGGGCGATCGCAATGATGAAGAAGATCCCGGCCGACGACGACTGCTTCGGCAGCGGCATCATCCGCGAGGACGGGCGCAAGCTGCATCCTTCGTATCTGTTCGAGGTGAAGAAGCCGTCGGAGAGCAAGGCCCCGTACGACTACTACAAGACCCTGGCCAGCACCCCGGCCGAAGAGGCGTTCCGCCCGCTCAACGCCGGCGTGTGCCCGCTCGTCAAGGCCTGATCGCCCTCTGCTTCCGGGCCGCAGTTGCGCGGCCCGGGGCCTTTTCTTTTGGAGCATCGCGCATGAACCTCTCCCGTCGCGCCCTGCTGGGCACCGTCGCCGCCCTTCCCGCCGTCGCTGCCGCCGGCCATGCCCGGGCGCAGCGGCCGACGCTGCGCATCGGCGTGCTGACCGACATGTCCGGTCCCTACAAGGACATCGGCGGCCCGCTCGCCGTGGACGCGGTCCGCCTTGCCGTCGCCGATTCCGGCATCGCCGATGCCGGCGTGAACGTCGAGGTGCTGTTCGCCGATCACCAGAACAAGGCCGATATCGGCTCCAACATCGCCCGCCAGTGGTATGACCGCGACGGCGTGGACATGATCACCGAAGGCGGCAGTTCGGCCGTCGCACTTGCGGTCGCGGGCGTCTCCAAGGACAAGAACAAGACCTATCTCACCAGCGGCCCGGCCACCTCCGACCTGACCGGCAAGGCGTGCAACGCCAACACCATCCACTGGACGTACGACACCTACATGCTGGCCAAGTCGACCGGCGATGCGATGGTAAAGGCGGGCGGCGACAGCTGGTTCTTCATCACCGCCGACTACGCCTTCGGCCACGCGCTTAGCCGCGACGTCGGCAACTTCGTCACCGGCGCCGGCGGGAAGGTGGTGGGCAACGTGCGCACGCCGTTCCCCGGAACCACCGACTTCTCATCCTTCCTGCTCCAGGCGCAGAGCTCGGGCGCGAAGGTGATCGGCCTCGCCAATGCCGGAACGGATACGGCCAACTGCATCAAGCAGGCCAAGGAATTCGGCATCAAGTCCACGCTGGCCGGCCTGCTGGTGTTCATCTCCGACGTTCACGCCCTTGGCCTTCAGGTCGCCGGCGGCCTCGCCCTCACCGAGAGCTTCTACTGGGACCTCAACGACCGCACCCGCGGATTTTCCGAGCGGTTGTGGAAGCGCGCGCCGGGCGTGCGCGCCGGAATGGTCCAGGCCGGCCCCTACTCGGCCGCCTTCAACTATCTGCGTGCCGCCCGCCAGATGGGCCCGGCAGAGATCCGCAAGGATGGTGCCGCCGTGATCGCCCATCTGAAGAAGACCCCGGCCGACGACGACGTGTTCGGCCCCAGCACGATCCGCGAGGACGGGCGCAAGCTGCATCCGGCGTATCTGTTCCAGGTGAAGACCCAGGCCGAAAGCAAGGGGCCGTGGGACTACTACAAGCTGATCGGCACAACACCCGGCCCGGATGCCTTCCGCCCGATGAAGGACGGCGGCTGCCCGCTGGTGCAGGCGTGATCCTGGGGCCCCAGGTTCGCGAAAGCGCTGCAGAAGGCCGCTTGCCATGATGATGATCCTTGGCATTCCCGCGCCGCTGCTGTTCGGGCAGTTGCTGCTGGGGGTGGTGAACGGCGCGTTCTATGCGCTGATGTCGCTGGGCCTGGCGATCATCTTCGGCATGCTGAACATCGTGAACTTCGCCCATGGCGCGGTTTTCATGCTCGGCGCCTTTACTGCCTGGGGCCTGCTGAACTATGCCGGCATCGGATACTGGTGGGCGCTGCTGCTGGCGCCGCTGATCGTCGGCGCCTTCGGCGTGGTGCTGGAGCAGGTGTTCATCAGCAAGCTGTACAAGCTGGACCATCTGTACGGCCTGCTGCTGACCTTCGGGCTGGCGCTGGTGATCGAGGGGCTGGTTCGTAACTTCTATGGCAGTTCCGGCCTGCCGTATCGGATTCCGTCGGAGCTGCAGGGGGCGCAGAACCTTGGCTTCATGATGATGCCGAACTACCGCGGGTGGGTGGTGGTGGCGGCACTGGTGATGTGCGTGGCGACTTGGCTGGTGATCGAGAAGACGTCGATCGGGGCCAAGCTTCGGGCGGCGACGGAGAATGCGCCGCTGGTGCAGAGCTTCGGCATCAACGTGCCGCTGATGATCACGCTGACCTACGGCGCGGGGGTGGCGCTGGCGGCGTTCGCGGGCGTGCTGGCGGCGCCGATCTATTCGGTGAACCCGAACATGGGCGCCAACTTCATCATCGTGGTGTTCGCCGTGGTGGTGATCGGGGGCATGGGGTCGATCCTGGGGTCAATCGTGACGGGCTTCGGGCTGGGCATCGTGGAGGGGCTGACGCGGGTGTTCTACCCGGAGGGTTCGGCGACGGTGATCTTCGTGGTGATGGTGATCGTGCTGCTGGCGCGGCCGGCGGGTCTGTTCGGAAGGGCGCATTGACGATGATGGGCTTCTCCCGCGCGCAGACCGTCGCCTTCTGGCTGATGGTGGCGGCGATCCTGATTGCGCCGGCGATCCTTTATCCGGTGTTCCTGATGAAGGTGATGTGCTTCGCGCTGTTCGCCTGCGCGTTCAACCTGTTGATCGGCTATGTCGGGTTGGGCAGCTTCGGGCATGCGGCGTTCTTTGGCATGGGGGCGTATATCACCGCCTATACGGCCAAGGCCTGGGGGTGGACGCCGGAGCTGGCGATCCTGGCGGGCGGCGCGGTGGGCGGGTTGTTGGGGCTGTTGTTCGGCTGGCTGGCGATCCGGCGGCAGGGCATCTATTTCGCGATGATCACGCTGGCGCTGGCGCAGATGAGCTATTTCTTGTGCACGCAGTGGGACTTCACGGGCGGCGAGGACGGCATCCAGGGCGTGCCGCGCGGGGCGCTGTTCGGGGTGATCTCCCTGCGGTCGGATTTGGCGATGTATGCGGTGGTGGCGGTGGTGTTCCTCGCGTGCTTCCTGCTGATCCACCGGATCGTGCATTCGCCGTTTGGGCAGGTGCTGAAGGCGATCCGGGAGAACGAGCCGCGGGCGATTTCGCTGGGGTATCGGACGGACGACTACAAGCTGATGGTGTTCGTGCTGTCGGCGGCGATCGCGGGCATCGCGGGGGGCATGAAATCCCTGGTGTTCGGCATCGCGACGCTGACCGATGTCAATTTTCCGATGTCGGGCGAGGTGATCCTGATGGCGCTGGTGGGCGGCATGGGGACGATCTTCGGGCCGGTGGTGGGGGCGGCGGTGGTGATCACCATGCAGAATTATCTGGCGCCGTTTGGGGCGTGGGTGACGGTGACGCAGGGGGTGATCTTCATCCTGTGCGTGATGGCGTTCCGGCGCGGGGTGATCGGGGAGATCGCGGCGCGGCGGCGGGTGGCGTTGTAGTTATTTTATCGTAACGAAATAGGGCGTGGCGAGGCACCCTCCGGTTGGAGGGTGTTTTTGCGTTTGGGGGCAGGTGGAGCGCGCGGGGGCGCGTGGCGGCGCGCGCGCTCACGCCGGGACGCGGGCGTACGGGCGCAGGATGGCGCTTCGGCGCATGCCGCGGCGGGGGTGGCCGGGGAGAATCCAGTCGGGGATGAGGCCCAGGAAGACGGCCGGGGCGTGGGCCGGGGCGTCAGGGGCGAAGGCCTTGGCCATGGCGTCGGCGCGGCGCATCAGGATGCGCCGGGCGCGACTGGCCCCGGAACTGGTCAGGTGGGCGCCGGGGAGGTGGAGCAGGAGGGTGAGGATCAGCGCCTCCAGCCAGGCAAGCAGGCACAGGTTCCCAGCCGGAGCATCCTGGGTGCTCCGGTGGATGGCCTGGGTGGCCTGGGGGGATTGTTTTGCTGACACCAAGGGGAATATACTAACTGTCGAGACCGGAGGAAAGGGATTTTTTCCGGCTTCTGCGCGGTGGGTGGAGGACGCCAGGGAAACGGTCACAGGGCCACAGAGGGCCATGGAGTTTGCCACCGCCGGGCCGGCGACGCTCTTGAATGAAATCGAGCGCGCGGCTTTGCCCCCCCCCCCCCCCAACCACCCCCCCGGGGGGGG
>JANPIH010000279.1:0-11616 GCA_031424895.1 Rhodospirillales bacterium | reverse complement strand
ATCGCCGCACGCTCACGCGCCAGATCAGCCAGCACGCGCATTCCGAGATCGTCGGCATGCTGCCGGAGGGCAACTGGCTCACCCGCGCGCCCAGCCTGAAGCGCAAGGCCGCACTCCTGCCAAGGTACAGGACGAGGGCGGGCACGGGCTCTATCTGTATGCCGCCGCCGAAACGCTGGGCACTGCGCGCGAGGAACTGGTGGAGCAGCTGCTGAGCGGGCGGGCGAAGTATTCCTCGATCTTCAACTACCCAACGCTGACCTGGGCCGATATCGGCGCAATTGGCTGGTTGGTCGACGGGGCGGCGATCATGAACCAGATCCCGTTGTGCCGGTGTTCGTATGGTCCCTATGCAAGGGCAATGATCCGGGTGTGCAAGGAAGAAAGCTTCCACCAGCGCCAGGGCTACGAGATCATGCTGACCCTGTCCCGCGGCACGCCCCCGCAGAAGGCGATGGCGCAGGATGCGCTGAACCGCTGGTGGTGGCCGTGCCTGATGATGTTCGGGCCGCCCGATACCGATTCCCACCACTCCGACGCCTCCATGCGCTGGAAGATCAAGCGCTTCACCAACGACGACCTGCGGCAAAGATTCGTCGATGCCACGGTGCCGCAGGGGCTGCATCTCGGCCTGACCTTTCCGGACCCGGCATTGCGCCTCGCGGACGGCCACTGGCGCTTCGGCGCGATCGACTGGGCGGAGTTCCGCCGCGTGGTCGCCGGCGACGGGCCGCTGAACCGCGAGCGGCTGGAAGCGCGCCGGCGGGCCCACGAGGAAGGTGCCTGGGTGCGCGAGGCGGCACTGGCCTTCGCGGCAAAGCGGCGGAGGAGAGCCGCATGACCGAGGCGCGCACGCCACTGTGGGAAGTCTTCATCCGCAGCCGCAACGGCCTGTCGCACCGCCATGTCGGCTCCGTGCACGCCGCCGACGCAACCATGGCCCTCGCCGCCGCGCGGGACGTCTACACGCGGCGCGGCGAAGGCCTGTCGATCTGGGTGGTCCCGTCCGCGTCCATCACCGCGAGCGACCCCGCCGACAAGGCAATGCTGTTCGAACCGACGGCCTCCAAGATCTATCGCCACCCCACCTTCTATGAGGTGCCGGACGAGGTGGGGCACATGTGATGCCAAGGCACCTCCGATGAGCGACCGGTTTTCCGCCATGCTGCTCCGCCGCGCCGACGATGCGCTAGTGCTCGGCCACCGCCTGTCGGAATGGACCGGGCACGCGCCGAGCCTGGAGGAGGAGCTCGCGCTGGCGAACCTGGCGCTCGACCTGATCGGCCAAGCCCGCGCGCTCTACACGCTCGCCGCCGGGCGCGGCACCGGGGAGGACGAGGACGCGCTGGCCTATCTGCGCGGCGACCGCGAATACACCAACCTGCTGCTGCTGGAACTGCCGAACGGCGACTTCGCGGTGACCATCGCGCGGCTGTTCCTCTATGCCGCCTTTATCGACCCGTTCTGGCGCGGCCTGTCCGCCTCGCGCGACCCTGACCTAGCGGCGATCGCGGCCAAGGCGGAGAAGGAATCGGCCTACCACCTGCGCCACTCGGCGGAATGGCTGATCCGGCTGGGCGACGGCACCGACGAATCGCACCGGCGCGCCCAGGCGGCCTTGGACCGGCTATGGCCCTACACCGGCGAAATGTTCGAGCCCGAGGACGAAGTCCTGGTCGCCGCCGACATCTGCCCGGAGCCAGCCGGACTGCGCGAGGCATGGAACCGCACGGTGGATTCCGTCCTGGCAGAAGCCACCCTGGCCCGCCCCGCCGAGGGCTGGATGCAGTCGGGCGGCCGCGCCGGCCGGCACACCGAGCACCTGGGCCACATGCTGGCGGTGATGCAATCGGTCGCCCGCGGTTTTCCGGCGGCGAAATGGTAGCGGAGCTGCGCCAGCGCGCCTGGGACGCCGCCGCCGGCGTCACCGACCCCGAGATCCCGGTGCTCACCATCGAGGACCTCGGCGTGCTACGCGCGGTCGACGTCACGCCCGATGGCGTCGAGGTGCGGATCACCCCCACCTACACCGGCTGCCCGGCAATGGGCGTGATTGCGCTGGAAGTGGAACTCGCCCTCGCCCGCGCCGGCGTCGCCCCGGTGCGCGTAATTACCGTGATGGCGCCGGCCTGGACCACCGACTGGCTGAGCGAGGCGGGCCGGGCAAAGCTGCGCGCCTATGGCATCGCGCCGCCACCGGGCCAGGCCTCGCGCCGCGCCCTGTTCGCCACCGAACCCGCCACCTGCCCGCGCTGCGCCAGCGCCGACACCGCGCTGCTGGCCGAGTTCGGCTCCACCGCCTGCAAATCCCTGTGGCAATGCCGCACCTGCCGCGAGCCGTTCGACCAGTTCAAATGCCACTGACCTTCGTCCCCCTGCGCATCGCCGAGGTGCGGCAGGAAACCGACGACGCCGTCTCGCTGCGCTTCGAAATCCCCGAGGCGCTGCGCCGGGATTTCGCCTTCCGCCCCGGCCAGTACCTCACCCTGCGCACCGTGGTCGACGGCGTGGACCTGCGCCGCGCCTATTCGATCTGCGCCGGGCTGGACGACGGCGAACTCCGCGTCGCGATCAAGCACGTGCCGGACGGCGCCTTCTCCGCCCACGCCAACACCGCCCTGCACGCCGGCGACACGCTGGAGGTGATGCCGCCGCAAGGCCGGTTCGGCCACGACCCCGACCCCACCGCCGCGCGGCTCTACCTGGGCATCGCCGCCGGCTCCGGCATCACCCCGATCCTCTCGATTCTGAAGTCGATCCTGTCCCGCGAGCCCGCCAGCCGGTTCGTCCTGCTCTACGGCAGCCGCAGCACCGCGCGCATCCTGTTCCGCGGCGAACTCGAAGACCTCAAGGACCGCGCGCTCGACCGGCTGACGGTCGTCCACGCGCTCTCCCGGGAGGCGCAGGATATCGCGGCCCTCAGCGGACGGCTCGGCGCGGACAGGCTGCGCGCCCTGCTGCCCGGGCTGCTCGATCCGCGCGCCATCGACCAGGCCTTCGTCTGCGGCCCCGCCGCGATGCTCGACGCAGTGCCAGCCACACTCGCCGCGCTGGGCATGCCGGCCGAACGCATCCAGGTCGAACGCTTTACCCCCGCCAGCCCGGCGCCGGCATGGCGGCCCGCCCCAGCCGCCGCCACCGCGCCCCCCGTCGCCACCGCCACCATCATCCACGACGGCGCCAGCCACATCGTGCCGGTGGCCGAAGGCGAAACGGTGCTGGACGCCGCCCTGCGCGCCGGGCTCGGCCTGCCCTGGTCCTGCCATGGCGGCATGTGCAGCACCTGCCGCGCCCGCGTCACCGAAGGCACCGTGGGAATGGACGTGAACTTCTCGCTGGAGCCATGGGAAACCGCCTCCGGCTACGCGCTCACCTGCCAGGCCCACCCGACATCGCCGCACGTGGTCGTGGACTACGACCAGGTCTGACGCGCGCAACGCATACCAGCGGATCAGGCCAGCACCCGCTCCGGCACCGCCAAGCGACGCGGCATCGCTGCCACCAGCGCCTGCGCGTAGGGCGTGGCCGGCGCCCGAAGCACTTGCTCCGCCGGCCCGCTTTCCACGATCCGCCCATCCTTCATCACCGCCACCTGCTCCGCCACCGCCCCCACGGCCTCCAGGTCGTGGCCGATGAACAGCAGCGCCAGGCCCCGCTCGCGCCGGATCCGGCCCAGCAGGTCCAGCACCTGTGCGGCCACGGTGCGGTCCAGCGCCGAGACCGGCTCGTCGCACACCAGCAACTGCGGATCGACCGCCAGCGCCCGCGCGATCGCCACGCGCTGGCGCTGCCCGCCCGAGAGCTGGTGCGGATAGCGGTCCAGGTGCGCCGGCGCCAACCCCACCTCCGCCAGCAACCGCGCCGCCCGATCGCGCCGCCCGCCCGGCGGGCACAGCGCATGCACCGCCATCGGCTCGGCCAGGATGGCGGCAACCGTCAGGCGCGGGTTCAAGCTGCCCGCCGCGTCCTGGAACACCATCTGCACCCGTCGCGCCATCGCCTTGCTGCCGCCCGCTACCACCGGATCAAGCCCGAACACGCGCAAGCTGCCGGCATCCGGGCGCACCAGCCCAACGGCCGCGCGCGCCAGCGTGCTCTTGCCCGAACCGCTCTCGCCCACCAGCCCAAGCGCCGCACCCGGCGCCAGCGTCAGCGAAACGCCGCCGACGGCATGCACCGCCTGCCCGCCGCGGCGATGCGGCGGGAACCTCACCGCCAGGTCGCGCACCTCCAGCGCCGCCGGGCCAGCCGCCAGTGCCGGCGCGTCGTTGCGGGCCAGCGGCCGGCTGGCGAGCAGCGCCGCGGTATAGGGATGGGCGGGGGCGGCGAACACACACGCGGTCGGCCCCGCCTCCACGATCCGCCCGGCGCGCATCACCGCAACCTCGTGGGCGAGCCCGGCCACCACCGCCAGATCGTGCGACACGAACAGCATTGCCAGCCCGCGCCGCGCCTGAAGCTCGGCCAGCAGCGCCAGGATCTGCGCCTGCACCGTGGTGTCCAGCGCCGTGGTCGGCTCGTCGGCGATCAGCAGGTCGGGGTCGGCCGCCAGCGCCATGGCGATCATCGCCCGCTGCTGTTGCCCGCCCGAAAGCTGGTGCGGAAACGCGGCAGCCTTGCCAGCGGGGTCAGGCAGCCCTACCTCCGCCAACGCCGCGCGCACCCGCGCGGCCACCGCCGCGCGGTCCAGTGGAAGGTGCGCGCGGATCGTCTCGGCGATCTGCTCGCCGATGCGCATGGCCGGGTTCAGGCTGCCCAGCGCCTCCTGGAACACCACGCCGATGCGCCCGCCGCGCAACGCCCGCCAGTCCCGTTCCGCCGCGCCCAGCATCTCCCGCCCGCCGATGCGCAGGCTGCCCGACAGAAGCGCCGCCGGCGGCGACAACCCGGCAATGCCCAGCGCGGTCAGCGACTTGCCCGACCCGCTCTCCCCCACCAGCGCCAGCGTCCGGCCCGGATGCAACGAAAGCGACACGCCGTCCACCGCCACGGCCGCGCCGAACCGCACCGTGAAGTCGCGCAATTCTACCAGCGCCGTCATCGGCGCAACCTCGGATCGAGCAACCGCTGCACCTGGTCGGCCAGCAGGTTCACCGCCACGACCCCTGTCGCGAACACCATCACCACCGCCTGGATCACCGGATAGTCACGCCCCGACACCGCCTGGTAGGCCAGCGTGCCCAGGCCCGGCAGGCCGAACAGCACCTCCATGGTCAGCGCCCCGCCAACTAGCCCGGCCAGCATCATTCCGCCCAGCGCCACCACCGTGGTCATCGCGTTCGGCAGCAGGTGGCGCAGCACGATGCGCGCCGGCGACAGTCCCTTGGCCCGCGCCGTGCGGATATGCGCCGCGGTCGCCGCCTCCTTCAGGTCCTCGTGCAGCGGCTTGGCGATCTGCCCGGCATTGTCAATGCCCAGGATCAACACCGGCAGCAGCATCTGCCCGATCACCGGCAACCAGCCGAGCCAGACCGAGAACACCAGGATGCCCGCAAGCCCGACGCAGAAGGTCGGCAGCGCGATCGACCACAGGTTCACCCCCTCCACCAGTGCGGGAAACGGCGAGCGCGGCCACAGCGCGGCCGCCGTCGGCAGTGCGATCCCCAGCGCCAGCCCCACCGCCAGGGCCATCGCGCCGAGCGCCAGCGTGGTCGGCAGCGCCGCGAGGATCAGCTCCGCCACCGGCCGGTCGAAGCGCAGCGACAATCCCAGGTCGCCGCCGACCGCGCGCACCACCCAGATGCGCAACTGCGTCACGACCCCTGCATCAAGGCCGAGATCGGCGCGCAACGCCGCCACCGCCTCCTCGTCCAGGCTGCCTTCCATCGCCATCGCATCCACCACGTCGCCCGGCACCACGCGCATCAGCGCGAACACCGCCACCGTGATCGCGGCCAGCAGCAGCAGCTGGCGCGCCAGCGCCAACCCGGCATCGGCCATCCGCCCGCTCACCGTCCGCGCTCCCGCAAAGGGTCCAGCGCCAGCCGCAGCCGGTCGCCCACCAGCGCAAAGCCCAGCGTCACCACGCACAGTGCTGCCACCGGCGCCAGCACCGCATGCGGCGCCGACTCAGCGAAGCGCGCCGCCCCCGAGATCATCCGCCCCCAGCTCGGCGTCTCCGGCGCCAGGCCCAGGCCGAAGAACGACAGCACGCTCTCGGTGGTGATCGCCCGCGGCACCACGATCGCCGCCTGCGTCACCAGCGCGCCGGCAATGTTCGGCAGGATGTGGCGCCCCAGCGTGGCCAGCTTTGCCGCACCCATCACGCGCGCCGCCGCCACATAGCCGGACGCCGTCTCGCGCCGCCACGCCGCCCGCGCCACCATCGCCATGTGCGGCGCAAACGCGATGCCGAGTGCGAGCACCAGCGGCGCCGTCCCCACGCCCAGCGCCACCATCAGCGTCAGCGCCAGCAGGATCGACGGCAGGGCGCGCACCATGTCGAAGGCGCCGAACACCGCGAACGAGGCCCACCGTCCCGTCGCCTCCGCCACCAGCCCCAGCCCGGCCCCCAGCACCACCGACAACAGCGTGGCCCCGAGCGCCACCAGCAGCGAGATGCGCGTCCCCGCCGCCAGCCGCGCCGCGATATCGCGCCCGAGATGATCGCGCCCCAGCCAGTGCACCGCGTCGGGCGGGGCGTTGCGCGCGGCCAGCGCCTGCGCCAGCGGGTCATGCGGCACCAGCGACGGCCCCAGCACCGCCACCAGCACCGCCACCGCCAGGATCACAATCCCGACCCTGAACCCCGCCGAACCCGGCGCGGCCCCCAGCCTGCCGGCCACGCTCGCCGACATGCAGCCGACCTAGCTGCGAACGCCCAGCGAAGCGTGCGCCAGGCCGCCATCCACCCGGTGCTGCCCCCAGGTGAAGCCGGGCGAATAGCCGGTCACCGCGCGCCGGTTGGCGATCGGCTCTGGCGCGTGGCCGATCACCACGGTGTAGTAGTTGTCGATCGCCCGCTGCCACGCCGCCAGGTAGAAGCGACGCCGCTCGCCAAGGTCCACCGCCGCCACCGCCTGCTTCACCAGCGCGTCGAACTCGGCGTCGCGCGTGCCGCCCCACAGGCCAACGTTCGGCCCGTCCGACATCAGCCGGATGAAGCGCAGGAAGATGTCGGCGCGCGGGCCGGAGGCGAAGGGGGCCAGGTCCCAGTCGTACTGCCCCAGCCGCCGCTGCGCCCCGATATCGTCGAGCGCCAGGTGCTCCACTTGGAAGCCCAGCTGGCGCATCGCCTGCACCGCGATCTCCGGATAGGTGCTCTGCCACGACACGATGCGGCAGGGCGTGCGCGCCGGGTCCACCCCGGCCTCGGCCAGCAGGGCGCGGGCGCGCGCCTCGTTCGGCCGGGCATGCGCGTAGGCGTCATGCATCGCCTTGTCCCAGAAGAACTGCCCGGGGGCGGCCATCTGGTTGGTCACCACGCCCGCATCGCCGGCGACGAAGCGCATGAAGGCGGTCTTGTCGAGCATGAGCGCCACCGCGCGACGCACCCGCAAATCGTCGAACGGCTTGCGCGGTGCCCGGTTGTTGAAGGACCAGAACCACCACGTGGTGTCCTTCATGAACTGCACCTCGAGGTTCGGATCCGCCTTCACCGCGGCCAGCTGGTCGTAGCCGATGCGCGCGATGTGCAGGTCCCCGGCGCGGAGCGGCAACGACAGGTCGCTGTCGTCGCGCAGCGAGAACTCCACCGCCTCGGCGCGCGGCAGGCCGCTTTGCCAATACTGCTCGAAGGCCGGGGCGTGGAAGCTCACATTCGGGGTCCAGCGGCCGAAGCGAAAAGGGCCGGTGCCGATCGGCGTGCGGATGGTCTGCGCCCAGCCCTCGCTCTCGGGTGCCACGATCCACAACTCCGACAGCAGGTTCAACAGCGGGCCATACGGCTCCTGCATCGTCATCACGAAGGTTCGCGCATCCGGTGCCTCGAGTTTTTCCACCAGCTTCATCGGCGCCGACAGCCACCCACCGCGCACTTGGTCGCGCACCCGCACGGCGTTGGCGCGCACATCCTCGGCGGTCATCACCCGGCCGTTGTGGAAGCGCACCCCCTCGCGGATGGTGAAGACATAGCGCCGCCCGTCCGGGCTCACCTCCCACGACGTCGCCAGGAACGGCTTCACCGTGCCGTCATCGGCAATCGAGGTCAGCGTCTCGACATAGACCTGCTGAACCGCGATCGAGCCGGTGTGCCGGTGCGGGTCGGCGGTGTCGAGCCCGAGCACCGCGACCTTCACCGTGCCGCTGCGCGCGCCCTGTGCGCGGGCGCCGCTGCCGGGCAGATGATCGAGCAGGCCGAGGCCGGCCATGGCCGCGGCGCCGCCGATCAGGCCACGGCGCGAGGCGTGGAAGGTGCTGGACATCGTGGGTCGCTCCCAAGAGGGCGGCCGGCGCGCGGGCCGGTGCGCCGGTTGTCGCGATACGCGGATGGGGCTCAGCCGAAGCTGAGGTTGTAGGCCCGCAGGTCCATGTAGAAGAACGAATAGGGCTGCCACTTCAGAGACTTGCGCACGCCATACGTCTCAAGCGGCAAGTACAGGATGGTAGCAGGCGCCTCCGTCTCCCATTCGTCGAGCATGCGCGCGAACAGCGCCTTGCGCCGCGCCGGGTCCGACTCGACCTCCAGCGCGCTGCCGGCCGCGTTGAACGCCGCCGCACTCTCCTTGGCCCACATGCCGCGCACCTGGAACGCGGTGTTCGGCCCCCAGGAGGGCCAGATCGCGCCCAGCGGATCAGGCAGGCGGGTGGAGTTGGAGGTGTTGCCGAGCTGCTGCCCCGGCCCCTGCATCTGGACGAAGCTCTCCACCACCTGCAACTCGGCGTTGATGCCCACGGCCTTCCACATCTCGACCAGGATTTCCGCCGCCGCCAGCGCGTTGGTGTAGTAGTTTGGCATGGTGCGATAGGTGATCTTCTGCCCACGATAACCGGCCTCGCGCAGCAGCCGCTTCGCCCGCTCCGGGTCAAAGGCGAGCGCCCTTCCCTCGAGGAACATCGGCCCGTATTCCGGATAGTTGTGGCTCGGCGGCACCACCGCCTGGCCGTTCCAAAGCGTCTCCACCAGCAACTTCCGGTCGATCGCCAAGCCCAGCGCCTGGCGGACACGCTTGTCGGCCATCACCGGGTCGCGCATGTCGAACACCAGCAGGTGCGCGTTGGCCAGCACCACCGATCGCGCTTCCACGTTCGGGAAGCGGTTCAGCGTGGCGATCTGGTCGGGCGGCAGGTTGGTCACGATATCGAACTCGCCCGCCACCAGCCCGGCCACCCGCGTCGCCACTTCCGGCACCTTGCGGAACTCGACCGCCGAGAAGCTTGGCCGGCCCATCCAATACGCGTCGAAGGCCTCGAACTGCACCGTCGTGTCGCGGGTGAAGCTGCGGAACTTCATCGGCCCGGTGCCAACCGGGTTGCGCGCGAAGCCGTCGATGCCCACCGCCTGGTAGTGGCGCTTGTTCACGATCCACGACGCCCAGGAGGCCAGCCGCATCTCCAACAGCACGTCCGGCCCGCGGGTGCGAAAGCGCACCGTCTTGTCGTCCAGTGCCTCCACGTTGGTCAGCACGCCGAAATAGTTCCGCGCATCCGGGATAATCGGCTTCTCGCCCCACATCCGCTCGGCGGAGAAGGTGAAGGCGACGTCGTCGGCATGCAGCAGGTCGCCGTTGTGGAAGCGCACGCCCTGGCGCAGCGTCACCACCAGCTCCGACGGCGATTCACGCTTCCACGATTCGGCGAGCCCCGGCTCCAGCGTCGAACCGCCGCCGCCCGGCATCGACAGGAAGTCGCGGCGGATCAGCGTGTCATACAGCGTGTAGGAGATGCGCGTGCCGACATTGCCCATGTCCCGCGCCGGCTCAAGCCCAGGGGGCAGGTCGGCCACCGCCACGGTCAGCTTCGGCCGCGCCGCCTGGGCAAAACCCGCGCGCGGCAGGGCGGCGGCCAGCGGCGGCAGGGCGGCGGCGGCCAGCAGGGCGCGGCGGCCGATGGGTCGGAGGGATGCGGTCATGGCGGATTCCTGGCTCCGGCCCCGGCGGGCCTTCAGCGTGGAAAATGCGCGCCGGACCGGGGCACGCCGATGACCAACCTGTTGCCGTTCAGTGAAGTTTGCGCTGGCACCTGCGATCTCTCCAACCGCGGGCGAAGTCATCCGAACATCCGGTGATGTTGTCGGGGTGCAATAGAACTGTCACGCCAGTGTCTTGTCCCCGTGCTGTTTGCCGCCGCTCCGGCGCGCCATCGTCGCGCCCCGTCGCCAAGGGGTGCCCGTGCCGCTTGATCTCAATCCCCCCTCCGTCGCATCGCCCCTCGCCGCCGGCCACGGGGCACCGCTGCTCGCCGTCAGCGCCCTGCGCGTGGGCATCGACGGGCCGCTGGGCCATGTCGTGCCGGTCGACGGCGTGGACCTCGCCATCGGCGCCGGCCGCACCCTGTGCCTGGTCGGCGAATCCGGCTGCGGCAAAAGCCTTACCTGCTTCGCCATCACCGGCCTGCTGCCCCCCGGTGGGCGCATCCTGTCCGGCTCGGTCCGCCTCGACGGCCGCGAGATCGCCGGCCTGCCGCCGCGCGAGCTGGTCCGCCTCCGCGGCCGCCAGGTGGCCATGGTCTACCAGGACCCGCAATCCGCGCTGAACCCGGTGATGACCATCGGCGCCCAGATCGCCGAAAGCCTCACCCTGCACGGCCATGACGCCGCCGCCGCCTGGGTCGAGGCCCGCCGCCTGCTGGACAGGGTCGGCATGCCGGCCGCCGGCCAGCGTCTGCGCGACTATCCGCACCAGCTTTCCGGCGGCATGAACCAGCGCGCCGTCATCGCCATGGCGCTGGCCTGCCGGCCCCGGCTGCTGATCGCCGACGAACCAACCACGGCGCTGGACGTCACCATCCAGGCCCAGATCCTCGCCCTGCTGCGCGAAGTGCAGGCCGAGCTCGGCATGGCGCTGCTGCTGATCACCCACGACCTCGGCGTGGTGGCCGAGATGGCCGACGACGTCGCGGTGATGTACGCCGGCCGCGTGGTGGAACAGGGTGACGCCCCCGCGCTGTTCGCCGCCCCCGCCCACCCCTACACCGCCGGCCTGCTCGCCTGCCTGCCCCGCATCTCCGGCCGCACCGCGCTGCAGGCCATCGAAGGCACCGTCCCCAGCCTTGCCAACCTGCCGCCCGGCTGCGCCTTCGCCCCGCGCTGCCACGCCGCCACCGCGCGCTGCACCGAAGCCCGGCCCGCCCCCCACACAATCTCCGATGGGCGGCGCGTCGCCTGCCACCACCCGCTCGCGGCATGAACGGAACTACGCCGCTGCTCGAAGCCGAGGCGCTCGGCCGCAGCTTCCCCGTGCGCCGCCACCTGCCCTGGCAGCCCCGCCGCCACCTGCGCGCCGTGACCGGCATCGACCTCACGCTGGCCGCCGGTGAAACGCTGGGCCTCGTCGGCGAGTCCGGCTCCGGCAAGTCCACCCTCGGCCGCATGGTCGCCGGCATCCTGCCGCCCAGCGAGGGCCAGGTCCGCTTAGCAGGCCTGCCGCTCTCCGACCCGCGCGACACCCAGGAGCGCCGCGCACAGGCACGCATCCTGGAACTGGTTTTCCAGGTAGCGGTCGGGGCGCTGATCCCCCG
>JANPIH010000278.1:0-22500 GCA_031424895.1 Rhodospirillales bacterium | reverse complement strand
TCCAGGGCAGAGCCCTGGCCTTGCCTGTTTCGAGCCTTTTCTTCGCGCCTATGGGGCTCGGCCCCTGGCGGGTCTGGGCAGAGCCCTGCTTTGACTTCGGTATAGGTCGATCATTCGGCCGATTGGTATAAGGCTGGGCTCTGCCCACACCCGCCTCGTCCGTCGCGCGCCTTCGCGCGCCGGGCTGAGAGGACGTGAACCTATTGTCTCTGGTTCAGTCGATGCTGGTGTGGGGGGTTTGCTGGCCGGTTTGTTTGGCGTTGGGCGGGTATCTGCGGTTCGTGGCCGTGCGGGCGCGCTGTCTTTGTGGTCGCGGACCGCTGCGGGGCGTGGTCTTGGGGGCGGGTGGGGTCATGTGACCTGCGCCTCCAAAGCCTAGACCGATGTGGGCAATGCATGCATTGCAGGCAAAGCCTACGCGCCCCTACCCCGCCACTCCCCCTCCAACAACCCGTAGACGCAATCATCCCGCCACGCCCCGCCCAGGAAGATCGTCTCCCGCAACAGCCCCTCGCGCCGGAAGCCGAACCTCTCGACCAGCCGGCACGAGGCCACATTCTCGGGATCAATGAACGCCGTCAGCCGATGCAGCCCAAGCGGGCCAAAGCAATACTCCAGCAACGCGCCAACCGCCTCGGTCGCGACCCCCTGCCGGTGATGTGCGGGATGGATGAAATACCCGATATCGGCACTGCGGTGGCGCAGATCGGCGTTGTGGTAGTTGACCATGCCGAGGCACTCATCGCCGCCGGTCTCGGCCACCGCCCAAACCCGCCGCTTCGACGGGGCCGAGACGATGCAGCGCCGCACCACACGCGCGGTCTCGATCCTGCGCGCATGCGCCGGCCGGTTCCAGAACCGCATCGCTTCCGCATCGCCGAAGCACGCGTGCATGGCGTCGGTATCGTCCAGGCGGAACTGCCGCAGGCGAAGCCGGTCGGTGGCAAGCACGGGGTGAGGCCCCAGTTGGGGCAGTAGGGGCTTGGTCATGTGCCGCTCGCGATGCTCGGCAACCCGGGATCGGGCGCAATCCCCTGATCGCGACATACTGGCTCCGCGTCAATCCGCCGCATCGGTCAACACGGGACGCTGTCGCCAGCGCCGCGCTAACCTCTCCACCGTACTCCCACCACACTACCACCAAAGATTCTTTTCTCCCCACCCCTTGCAGCGCCCCTGACGCGATGTTAGATATATCCCCATGCCCGACATGACGGCCACCCCCATCACCGACCCCGCGCCCACCCAAACCCCCGCGCAAGCGGCATCAGCAGTCGCGCGCGCGCTCGATGCCATCCTTGGCTCCCTGTGCAACCTGCTCTGGACCCGCGCTCTCACCGCCTACCTGCTCGGCGCCCTCGCCGGCCCGGTCATCACCCGCCTGCTGCGCACCCGCGAACGCCTCGCCCGCGCCCTCGCCCACCTCGCCGCCGGCCACGTCCCCCGCGCGCCCAGCCCGCGCAAGCGCCCCTCCGGCCCGCGCACTTCCTTCCCCAACCGCCGCCCCGGCTGGCTCGGCACAATGCTGGACCACCATGTCCGCAACACCGCCTCCCAGCTCGCCTTCCTGCTGCACCAGCCCGGCGTCGCCGAAACCCTCGCCGCCTCCCCCGCCGCCGCCCGCACCCTGCGCCCCCTCTGCCGCATGCTCGGCGTCGAACTCCCGGCCCCCCTGCGCCTGCCGCCACCGCCGCCCCGCGCAGCCCCCCCGCCCAAGCCGCCCCAAGCGAATCCCCCCGGGCCCAGGCCGCCCAAGCTGCCGCCGTTGAATCCCCCTCTTCAGCCCTACGTGCTGGCCGCCGCCCGCGCCTGGAAGCGCCCCGAAATCAAAACCGCCTGACCCAACCCCGCCCCACCGTACCTTTATCGTTCCGTTATCGTAACATAAACGACCCAAACGCCAACGGCGCCACCACATAAAGCGGCAGCGCCGTCAGAAACCCATCACTGGTGCGGTCGAGAAGACTCGAACTTCCACGAGGTTTCCCCCACAAGCACCTCAAGCTTGCGCGTCTACCATTCCGCCACGACCGCATCGTGAAGGCAGGCGCGTATAGCCGATGAACGCCAAGGCATCAATGACCCACAGCACCCCAGCCACCCCCGAATCCGACATGCCCGAACCCCGCCGGATCGAATGGCGCACCGAACCGGGCCTCCTCCCCTACCCCGCGGCCCTGGCCACCATGCAGGCCCGCGTCGCCGCCATCCGCGACGGCACCGAAGCCGAACACGTCTGGCTGGTCGAACACCCGCCCCTCTACACCGCCGGCACCTCCGCCAACCCCGCCGACCTGCAAGACCCCACAAGCTTCCCCACCTACGAAGCCGGTCGCGGCGGCCAATGGACCTATCACGGCCCCGGCCAACGCACCGCCTACGTTATGCTGGACCTCCACCACCCCCACGGCATGGCAAAAGCCCGCGACGTCCGCAGCTACGTGGCCGCCCTGGAGGAATGGATGATCCGCGCGCTGGCCCGCTTCGCCGTCCGCGGCGAACGCCGCCCCGGCCGCGTCGGAATTTGGGTCGCCATGCCGGACAGCAGCGAAGCCAAGATCGGCGCCATCGGCGTGCGCGTCACCCGCTGGGTCTCCTGGCACGGCATCGCGCTCAACGTCGCCCCCAACCTCGCCCATTTCGGCGGCATCGTCCCCTGCGGCATCGCCGAACACGGCGTCACCAGCCTCGCCGCCCTTGGCATCCCAGCCACCCTGGCCGACGCCGATGCCGCGTTGCTCGAAGCATGGAAGGAAGTATGGTGCTGAGCTCGCGCAAATGCTCGCTCATCGCTTCGCTGTTGACCGCCGGCATGATGATGGCCGCACCCACGCATCGCTCGGGGCAGATGGCGCCGAGCAGGTGCGCGGAGTCATGGCGGTTGTCGCGCACCATCGGCGGGCGTGAGCCGATCGGCGCCCAGACATAGGCATGCGAAGCCAGGCGCCGGCGAACCTGCCCCGCGTCGTGGCTCTTCGCCGCCCGACAACGCAGTTCCAACGCCGTGTGGTCCAGGCGTGTCACCTTCAAACCGGCAGGCATACCGATCGCGCCCCCAAAATCCAGAGGCAGCGAATCTGATCTCACCCACGTCGGAGAAGCCCTAAATGTGTCCGACCATCCCGGGGTTGGTATTACTCCACCCGCAGCGCCCCGCGCAGTTCCACCAGCGCCGCCGGGTCCTGCGCCACTGCCAGGCGCATCGCCGCCAGCACCGCGAAACGCTGCATCAGCGCGCGGCGCCGGGACGGGGCCAGCGGATGGGACGGTGCCTCGCGGATCAGCGCCGCCTCACGCTCGTCGACAACGATCAGTCCGGTCTCCTGCGGGATCAGCGCATCGGGAAAATCGCAATCGACAGCGAAGAACAGCGCGTCGCAGAACTCCCGGTATTCCGGCCATTTCAGGTCGGTCTGGAAGTCGCGCAGTCCGGATTTCACCTCGATCACCACGAACCCGCCATCCGGCCGCAGCGCCATGATGTCCGCCCGTCGCCCGTTCGGCAGCGTCATCTCGTGCAACGGCGCCCAGCCCAGCGCCAGGCACAGCCGCGCCGCCGCCCGCCGCACCAGCGCGGTGCGGTCGGGAAAGCCAAGCACGCTCACAGCGCGTCGATCGCCTGCGCCAACTGCACGTCGCGCGCCGACAGCCCGCCGGCGTCGTGGGTCGAAAGCGTGATGCTCACCTTGTTCCACACGTTCGACCACTCCGGATGGTGGTCCTGCTTCTCCGCCAGCAGCGCCACCCGCGCCATGAAGCCCCAGGCTGCCGAGAAGTCGGCGAACGCAAAGTCCCGCGTGATCGCCTCGCGCCCGGGCACCATCCGCCATTGCGGCAGGGTGGCAGCCAGGCTTGCCCGTTCGGCGTTGGTGAGTTTCGCGACCATGCCATGCTCCTTGACCGCGGCGCCGCGGCCGTGCCGTGCTGCGCCGATGAACCAGCATGCCCCCCCTGCCCCCGTCTTCACAACGCCCCCCGATGCGGAGGCCATCGCCGCCCTCGCCGAACAGGCCCTCGCCGCCATCCCCGAGCGGCTGCGCCGGCACATCGAGAACCTCGCCATCACCGTCGAAGACCTCGCCGAGGACGAGGTGCTCGACGAGATGGGCATCGAATCCCCCTGGGAACTGACCGGCCTCTACCAGGGCACCCCGATCGGCGAACGCAGCCTGGGCGACATCGCCCGCCTGCCGGACCGCATCGTGCTCTACCGCCAGGCGATCCTGTTCGAATGGGTCGAGCTGGGCGAAGACCTCGGCCGCCTGGTCACCAACGTGGTGGTGCACGAAATCGCCCACCATTTCGGGTTCAGCGATCCAGAGATCGAGGCGCTGGAGCAGGAGATGGGAAGGTAGTCGCGAAAGCAAGAAGTTCTTTTTTGAAAAAAAGAACCAAAAAACTTTTTGTCCATTGCACCGCGTTTGAACGGGCCTCCGGGAGCAAAGGGATAAAAGTCTTTCTTGCTTTTTCTTTCTTCAGAAAAGAGAAGATCCTTCCTTACGGCCGCGTCGCCGTCAGCCCCCCATCCACCACGATCTCCGTTGCCGTGATGTGCTTGGCCTCGTCGCTGGCCAGGAACAGCACCGCGTGCGCCACGTCCCATCCGTCGCCCATCTGGCCAATCGGCACGCGGGCGTTGCGTTCGGCGATCAGCTTCTCCGCGTCGTTGCCGCCGATCTGGCGGGCGAGGCGTTCGCTGACCAACGGCGTGTTCATCAGGCCGGGCACGACGGTGTTGCAGCGGATTCCCTTGCGGGCATTGTCGATGGCGATGGCCTTGGACATGCGGATCACGCCGGCCTTGGACGCGGCATAGGCGATGTATTGCCGGCCAGGCTGGTCGCGCACGCCTGCAACCGAGGCGATGTTGACGATCACGCCGCTTCCCTGCTGCTGCATGATCGGCAGGACGTGCTTGGCGGTGAGAAAAACGGATTTCAGGTTGAGGTCCATCTGCGCGTGCCAGACCTCCTCCATCATGCTCACGGGGTCGCCGGGGGCGGAGCCGCCGACATTGTTCACCAGGATGTCGATGCGGCCGTGGCGGCCCATGCAGATGTCGACGGCGGCCTTGATGTCCTCGCTGTCGGTCATGTCGCAGCGCACGGCATGGGCCTGCTGGCCCTCGGCGCGGATGGTGGCGACGGTGGCCTCGGCGGCGGCGATGTTGATGTCGGTGCCGAACACCGTCGCACCCTGGCGAGCCATGACCACGGCGGTGGCGCGACCGTTGCCCCAGCCCTCGCCGACCGAGCCCATTCCGGAGATGAAGGCGATCTTGCCGTCGAGGCGTAGCATGGTAAGTCCTCCAAGGAGAGAGAAAGATTCTTCTTTTTGTGAACAAAAAGAAGCAAAAAAACTTTATTCATGCGAGCCGAGTGTAGTCGGTCGGCATGGGCGCAAATGGATAGAAGTTTTTTGGTTCTATTTTTCAAAAAAGAACATCTTGCTATCCGTCTTTTTCCAACCGCCCCCTCAACCTCCGGCCGAGGGCGAGTTCAGTGACGATGCCGTGCAGCGTGCGCAGTTCCTGCTGGGTCACCTCGCCGCGCTGGAAGAAGTGGCGGATGTTGCGGACCATGCCGGGGCGCTTCGGCGCGTTCTTCAGGAAGCCGGAGGCGTCGAGCTGGTCGACGAGGTGAACGAGGAAGTTTTCCAGCTCCGCCTTGTTGGCGATCCCGGTCTCGTTGGTCATGAGCGTACGCGGCATGGTCTCGTCCGCGGCGGTCCACCATTCATAGGCCATGACCATGACAGCCTGGGCGAGGTTCAGGCTCATGAAGCCGGGGTTGAGCGGATAGCGGATCAGGGCGTCGCAGCAGGCCATATCGTCGTTGTCCAGCCCCGCGCGCTCGGGTCCGAACAGCAGGCCGGTGCGCAGGCCGCGCGCAGTGATGCTGCGCAGTTCGGTGGCCGCACCCCGGGCGGTGAGCACCGGCTTGATGATGTGGCGCGGGCGCGGGCAGGTGGCGAACACGTGGTGCAGGTCGGCGACCGCGTCCGCTACCGTGTCGTGCAGGGTAAGGTCATCGAGAATGCGGTCGGCCCCGGAGGCGTTGCGCCAGGCGGCCGGCTGCGGCCAGCCGTCGCGCGGGGCGACGAGGCGGAGGTGGAACAGGCCACCATTGCCCATGGCGCGAGCAACGGCACCGATGTTGTCGGCGAGCTGCGGGCGGACGAGGATGACGACCGGCGTGTTGCCCTGAGGGGCAAGATCCGCGCCGCCGTCTCGGCCGGTCACAGGAAGAATTCTTCTTTTTGTGAACAAAAAGAAGCAAAAAAACTTTGCCTATTTGCACCCGACGGGGTGGTCAGCCGGGGGTTAATGGAGGAAAGTTTTTTTGCTTCTTTTTTTACAAAAAAAGATGTGCTTACTTCCTCCGCCATATCGTCCCCTGCGGCCCGTCTTCCAGGGAGATGCCTTGGGCTTCAAGTTCTTTCCTGATGGCGTCGGCTTTGGCGAAATCCTTGGCCTTGCGGGCCGCGATGCGTTCGGCGATGGCGGCGTCGATGGCGGTAGTGTCGCCGTCGCCGTGGAACCAGTTTTCGCCCTGCAACAGGCCGAGCAGGTCGCCGGTCGCGCGCAGGTCGGCGGCGGCGGCGGTGTCCCCGGCCATGGCGCGGTCGGCCAGCGCGTGCATCTCGGCGATCGCCTGGGGGGTGTTCAGGTCGTCGCAGAGTGCTGCCATGACGGGTTCGGGAATGTCGGCGGCGGGCTCCGCGGGGGCGCGTTCGAGGGCTCGGTACCAGCGGTCGAGCTGCGTTTTGCATTCTGCCAGCAGTTCCTCCGAATACTCGATCGGCGCGCGATAGTGGCCGCCGATCAGGAGCAGGCGGATGACCTCGCCGGGCCAGCGTTCCAACACTTGATTGACGGTGAAGAAGTTGCGCAGTGACTTGCTCATCTTCACGCCGCCGGTGCGCAGCATGCCGTTGTGCATCCACAGCCGGGCGAAGCGGCTGCCGGGGAAGGCGCACAGGGACTGAGCGAACTCGTTTTCGTGATGCGGGAAGATCAGGTCGTTGCCGCCGCCGTGGATGTCGAAGTTTTCGCCAAGGTGCTTCCAGGACATTGCCGAGCATTCAATGTGCCAGCCGGGGCGGCCGCTGCCCCAGGGCGAGTCCCAGGCGGGGATGCCCGGGGGCGAGGGCTTCCAGAGCACGAAGTCGCCGGGGTCGCGCTTGTAGGGTGCGACGTCGACGCGGGCGCCGGCGATCAGTTCGTCGCGCGAGCGGCCGGACAGCTTGCCATACTCGGCGAAGCTGGGAACGGCGAACAGCACATGGCCATCGGCGGCATAGGCGTGTCCGCTGCCGATCAGGGCCTGGATGATGCGGATCATCTCGGCGATGTGCTCCGTGGCGCGCGGCTCGATATCGGGCGGGAGAGCCCCGAGGGCGGCCATGTCGGCGTGGTATTCGGCGGTGGTGCGGGCGGTGATCTCGGCGATAAGCACACCTAATTCGGCGGCGCGGGCGTTGATCTTGTCATCCACGTCGGTGATGTTCCGCACATAGGTGACGCGCTGGTACAGCCGGCGGAGCAGGCGAACGAGGACGTCGTAGACCACGACCGGGCGGGCATTGCCTACATGCGGCCGGTCATAGACGGTGGGGCCACAGACATAGAGCCGCACGTGGCCGGGATCGATCGGCGCAAAGGTTTCGCGCGCGCGGGTCAGGCTGTTGTGCAAGCGCAGTTCGGGCATGGGACCGTGTTTCACCATTGGGACCTGAGTTGTCCCACCGGTGGGGGCGCAAGATCAACGCCGTTCCGGGTATCGGTGGCATGTGGGGCGACCTGCCCCCCTGTTGCGGGACGGCCGGTCAGGCGCGGTGGCGGTCGAGGCCGGGGGCAGGAACCTTGCGGACCCGCGAGATGATTTCGTCGAAGCCGTCGATCTCACCGTCCCAGAAGGCGTCGATGAGGTCGCGGTTGGCGGCGGCCCAGCTCGATACGCGCTCGAACTCGCGGGCATGCAGGCCGCCGGCAACCTGCAGCACGATCGGCTCCAGGGTGAGGACGGTGACCAGGTTGGGGTCGTAGCGGCTGCCGGGCGTGACCTCGATCAGCACGTTGTCGCGGCCGTTGGAGCGCTGGAGCCAGATCACCTGTTGCAGGCCGGTGACGTGGGATTTCAGGCTGATGGTCTGGCGCAGGCGCTGGCCGCTGCCTTGGCCCTGGAAATCGCGCGGATCATCACGGCCAGCGTCTGTGCGGTCACCCTCTGGGCGGTCACCCTCTGGACGTGCCGACTCTGGACGTGCCGGTTCTGGGCGTACCGACTCTGGGCGGGGCTGATCCTGCCGGGCGAATTCGGGGCGGGGGGCCTCGGGGCGCGGCGCGTCGAAGCGGGGCCGGTCCTGGTGGGGCCGGTCCGGATGGGGCGGCTGTTCGGCGCGGGCGGGATCGCGGGGGGCGAACTCGCGCGGGCCGCGGTCGCGGGGGGCGAATTCGCGAGCCGGCATGGTTGGCGGCGGATTGGTGCGGGGCGGCGCTTGCGGGGCGGGGGGTTGCACCGATGCCAAAGCGGGTGCGACGGGGGCGGGTGCCCCGGAGGAGGGTGAGACGGAGGAGGGTGCGACGGGGGCGGCTGCCACTGCCGCGGGTGCCGCGGGGGCGCGAGGCGCGGGTGAGGGCGGCAGGCTCGGCGGTGCTGCGGGTTCGGCCAGGGCGGGCTCGGTGCGTGCCGAGAAGCCAACACCGATGGCGTCGTCGTCGGCGTCGAGCTGCGGCAAGGCGGTGCGCAGCAGGACGAGGGCAGCGGAGAAGGCGGCCTGGAAGGCCTCGGCATCCTGGCCCTCGGTGCCGAAGCGGGCCTGGAGCTCGGGCCAGGATTCGGCGAGCACGGCGTCGGTCTGTTCGGGGCGCGCGGCTGCGAGCCAGGCATAAATGTCCAGCGCCAGGGCGGAATCCTGGAGGCGGGCGAGGGCGTTGCGGTCGAGAGCGACCTTGTCGCGCGCCAGGTTGTCCAGGAAGCGGGCATTGATGCGGATGGCCGAGCGCCAATCGGCGGCGACGGCGCGGGGGCGGCCGCGGGCGTCCAGCACGGACAGGCCGGGGCCACCTTCGGTGGCGACCATGACGCGGCTGGCGAGCAGGGCAGCGACCTGGATCTCCAGCGCCGGCACGGCGGCGGCGGGCAGAGATGGGTTCATCGCGGCGGCGAGGGCGGCGGGGCTGTCGCCCAGGGCGATCTGGGTTTGGCCGGCGCGCAGGGCAGTGTCGCACAGGTGCATCAGCACGCGGCGCAGCAGCGGGCCGCCGGGCAGGCGGTCGCGTTCGCTACCTGGCTCGATGGACACCAAGGTGCCGGCAAGGGCGCGCTGCCAGGGGCCGCTGCCGCCGGGTTCGAGGGGCAGGGAAAAGCGGCAGAAGCCCGGGTGGAACCAAAGGATGTCGGCGTCGGTCGGCGGCTCGGCGCCGGCGGCGACGCGTGCGCGCAATTCAGGGAGAATGGTCATGCTCCAGCAGGGTGGGAGACGAAATTCAGGGGTGCCCGGGGAAGCGGGAGGAAATCCTGCACCGGGGACGGATGCCACCCGCGATAGGCGCATTCCGGCGCGGGATCAAGGCGCTATCACGCCGGCCGGCGGAATGCCAGCAATGGCAACGCGGTGACGATGGTGACGACGGCAGCGAGGGCCAGGATGCGCAGGGTGGCGTCGGCGCCGAAATGCTCGATCAGCAGGGCGCCGAGGGAGGGGGAAGCGGCCTGGGCCAGCAGCGCCGGCATGGCCAGGCGGCCCATCAAGGTGGGATAGCCGTCGCGGCCGAACATGGCCAGTGGCAGGGTTCCGCGGGCGATGGAGCGGATACCGGAGCCGCAGCCATAGAGGATGAGGCCGATGGCGGCCAGCGACGGGTCGCCGAACATCAGGCCGAGGCCGGCGGCGGCAAACACGTTCGAGGCGACGAGGGTCCAGACCGGGTGGAAGCGGCGGCCGATCAGCGCCTCGATGACCCGCGCGCCGACCTGGGCGGGGCCGATGAGGGTGCCGAGCAGGACAGCCATGGCAACCTCCAGCCCGCGGGCCTGGAGCAGCGTGAGGACGTGGACCGAAACGATGGTCATCAGGATGGAGGCGGCGGTGAAGTTGATGGCCACCAGCCAGAAGCCGGCGCGCAGGCGGGGGGTGACGGCAACGGCGCCCGGGGTCGCCGCGCCTTTGGCCGGAGGCGGCGATTCGGTCTCCCGCGGGAGGAATACTGCGTAGAGCGGGAGCATGACGAACAGCGCGATGGCGGCGTAGGCCAGGCAGGCGCCCCGCCAGCCGACCTGGTCGACCAGAAGGGCCGAGAGCGGCCAGCAGACGGTGCTGGCGAAGCCGCCGTATAGGGTGAGCAGCGTGATCGCGGAGCGGGCGTTCTCGCCGTAGATGCGGCCAAGCGTGGCGAAGGCGGGGTCGTAGAGCCCGGCACCCATGGCCACGCCAAGGATGCACCAGCCGGCGACATAGACAGGAATGCTGGGCGCGGCGGCCAGCACCAACAGCCCCGCGGCGAGGAGCAGCGCGCTGGCGATCAGGACCGGGCGGCCGCCAAACCGGTCGATCAAGCGGCCGACGCGCGGCGAGACCACGCCGGAGACGAGGAAGCCGATCGAGAGGCCGCCGACAACCCAGCTGAGGCCCCAGCCGGTGGCGTCGTCGATCGGTTTCGCGAGGACCGCGATGAGGTAGTAGCTCATGCCCCAGGCGAGGATCTGCGCGGTGCCGAGGGCGCCCACGACGAGCCAGCGAGGGCGGCTCATCGGCCGGGCGGCAGGAAGTGTTCCATGCCGCCCTGCTTACCAGCCGTGCCGGGCCACGCAAGGCCGGCACGGCGGTCAGCTTCCTGCCTAGACCCGGCGGACGTTCCACATGAAGGCGGCGCCGCCTTCGACCATGCCCGTGAGATATTTGCGGTAGGCGGTTCGGATCTGAAACTGGCCGCAGTGGATGTAGGGCACCGTCTCGAAGGCCCGCTGCGTGATCGCGTCGGCGGCGGCCCCGCGGGCGGCGTCGGTGGTGGCGGTGGTCCATTCGGCCGTCAGTTCCTCGATGCGCTCATCGCCGAACCACCCGGCCCAGCCCCTGGCGCCGAGGCCACGCATGGCGAAATGCTCGACCGGGGAGCCGAGGATCGAGGACGGCGCCCAGGTGTGGAAGATCGACCAGCCGCCCTTGTCGACCGGCTCGCGGTTGGCGCGGCGGGCGACCAGGGTGGCCCAGTCCATGGCGGCGAAGTCGACGTTCATGCCAAGGCGCTTGAGCAGATCGGCGGTGACTTCGCCCATCGGGTGGATGGTGGGCACATCGGCGGGGCTGAGAACGACGATCTTGGCGCCGTCGTATCCGGCGGCGCGCAGGGCGGCGCGGGCGGCGGCGAGGTCGGCGGGCATGAGTTGGGCGGTGTCGCGGCCGTGCGGGGTGCCGCAGGGGAACATGGAGCGGCAGTTGTTGTACGAGGTGGGGTCGCCGCCGGTCAGGGCCTGCATGTAGTCCTGTTGGTTGACGGCGAGCAGGATGGCGCGGCGAATGGCCGGGTTGTTGAACGGCGCCTGGGTGTGGTTGAAGCGCAGAATGCCATTGAAGCCGGTGGGGTTGGCGTTGCCGATGGTGATCTGTGGGTTGGCGCGCAGGCTCGGGACCAGGTCCGGCTGGACCTGTTCGTACCAGTCGATCTCGCCGGAGCGCAGGGCGGCGGCGGCGGTGGCTTGTTCCGGCATGGCCTGCCATTCGACGCGTTCGAAATGGGCGATCTTGCCGCCGGAGGTCCAGTCGGCCGGGCCGGATGCGGGGATGTAGTCCTTGTTGCGGGCGTAAACGGCGCGTTGGCCGGGGATGAATTCTTCCTTCAAGAAGCGGTAGGGGCCGCTGCCGATGGATTCGGTGATTTGGGTGAAGGGGTCGGTTTTGGCCAGGTGTTCGGGGATGATGAAGGGGATCGAGGCGCTGCCGCGGGCGATGGCTTCGAGGAAGATCGGGATGGGCTGGGTGAGCTTGATGCGCAGGGTGCGGTCGTTGGCGACACCCCAGTCGTCCACGAACTTGGCGACGGTCTGGCCGAAGGTCTCGCGGCCGGCCCAGCGCTTCAGGCTCTGGATCGCATCCTGGGCGCGGACCGGTTCGCCGTTGTGGAACTTCAGCCCCTCGCGCAGCCGGATGACATAGGTGCGGCCGTTGTCCTCAACCGTATGGCCCTCGGCCATCTGCGGGGTGATCTCGCGCTTGGCGGTGAAGCCGAACAGCGTGTCGTAGGCGGCGTAGCCGTGGTTGGTGGTGACCAGCGAGGTATTGAAGACGGTGTCGATCGATGACAGCGCGGTCAGCGGGGCGACGCGCAGGGTGCGTTCGCGGGTGGACTGCGCGACCACGGCGGGCGCGCCAAGACCGATACCGGCAGAGGTGGCCGCCTGGAGAAACCTGCGACGCTTCATATTCCCTGCCCTTATGCGTTTATGCGGCACTTGAAGCGCCATTGCATCCACGCTGGCTGGAATCGCGCCGATCCGCAAGCAAGTTCGACACGAACGCGGCGGTTAGACTGCCGCGCGGATCTCGGCGAGACCGCGCCGCGCGGTGCCGTCCGGGGCGAAGTTGGCGGGGTCGAGCCAGGCGGCCAGCGCGTCGCGGCAGTTCGGCCATTCATCGGCGGTGATGCTGTACCAGTCGGTGTCGCGGCGGCGGCCCTTTATCGTGAGGTGCATGCGGTGGCAGCCTTCGTAGGTGAACCCGAGGCGGTCGGCGGCGCGCTTGCTAGGGGCGTTCAGGCTGTTGCACTTCCAGACCAGGCGGCGGTAGCCGAGGTCGTCGGCGGAATATTTCAGCAGGAGGTACATCGCCTCGGTGGCCGCCCGGGTGCGCTGCATGGCGGGGCCGAACCAGATGTTGCCGATTTCGATGGCGGCGTTCCTGGGCTGGATTTCCATCAGCGTGAGCCAGCCGGTGGCCACGCCGGTGGCGACGGGGCGTACGGCCCAGGCGATCGGGTCGTGGGTCGTGGAGAAGTCGGCAATGAAGCGGGTGAGCGCGTCCTGGGTCGGGAAGGGGCCGTAGCCCATGTAGGCCCAGGAATTATCGCCAGCCGCGCTCCCGGCCTGGACGGCGGCCCAGAGTTCCGGGGCATGGCGGGGGTGGAGGGGTTCGAGCTCGACATAGCGGCCCTGGATGCGGCTTCGCACCGGCAGCGGGCGGGGGGTGGTGTCGATCTCGGGGCCGATCGGGGGAGTGCTCATGGGGGCATGGTGGCGGATTTAGCGGGCGTTGCAACGGTCCAATGCGTGGCGTGGGCCACGGTCCGGTCAGGGTTCGATGCGCAGCAGACGGAAGGCAGGCAACGCCGGGGGGAGGGGGAGCGGGGTGAGCCAGGCGGGCGGAGCGTCGGCGGACAGGCGGGCGACGAGGTGGGCGGGGTCGACGGGGCCGAGCCAGGCGGGGCGGACGGCGGTGCACAGCAGGAGGTGGGTGGCGCCGCGGCGGGCGAGGATAGCGCGGGCGGTCGAGTCGTCGGTGGCGCGCATCGTGTCGGCGGTATCGCGGAAGGCGTCGCCGGCGCGGTGGTAGGGCGAGACGACGAAGCGGTAGGGGGTGCGCCAGGCGAGTTCGGGGGTGGGGCGCCAGGAGTCGGTGAGGATGACCGGCGGCGGCGCGGCGGGGAGCGGGGCGGTGGCAAGCCACGCGGCCACGGCGGGCCAGTCGCAGGCTTGGGTTTCCCGTTGGCTGGTGGGATCGGTGGGGAAGGCCAGGCCAGTGAACGGGGCGATGATGGCCAGGGCAAGGGCGGCGGCGGGGAGGAGGGGGCGGGGGGAGCGGCCGGCGGCCAGCGCCACCAGGGCGGCGGTGGCGAGGGCGGTGACGGCGGCGAGGTCGACGGCGAAGCGGCGGTGCAGGATCGTGGCGGGGAGCATGGTGGCCAGGGTGAGGGCCAGAAGGAGTAGGGCGGGCCATGGGGTGCGGCGGGCGAGGAATGGCAGGGCGAGGAGGGCGATGAGACCGCCGGTGTAGAGCAGGAGGTCGTGGGCGCCGGCGAGGGTCGGGCGCAGCGGGGCCATTTCGGCGACGTAGGGCAGGAAGAGGGCCGCGGCGCTGCGGTCGGCGGAAGCTTCGGAGGCACGCAGCGCTTGCGGGTACAGGGCGAGCAGGATGGCGCCGGCGGCGAGGGCGACGATGGCGCCGATGGTAAGTTTGGTGAGCAGTGTGAGGCGGGGCGGGGTGGCCGCGAGGAGGGCGAAGGCGGCGCTGGCGAGGAGGGCGATGACGACGTGGTGGGCGGAGAGCTTGTCGTATTCGGTGACGAGCCAGTCGGCGGACGGACGTTCGATGATGACGGCGAGGGCGGTGATGGAGAGCATGGCCAAGGCGATGCGCAGGCCCTGATGGGCGGCGGCTTGGCCGGAGGCGGCGGGTTGGAGCCACCAGGCGAGGCCGAAAGTGGCGAGGAGGGGGGCGGCGACGAGGAGGGTTTCGGGGCTGGTCCAGAGGCCGAGGCCAAGGGCGTTGCCGCAGATGACGGCGGCGGTGATGTCTTGCGGATTGAGCAGGGCGCGCAGCGCGGCGCCGAGGGCGCAGAGGGCGGCCAGCAGGACCAGCATGTGGTGGTCGGTCTGGCCGAAGGCGCCGTAGGCGAAGAGCAGGACGGGGTTGAGGAGGATGGCGGCGGCGGCGGCCCAGGCGGCGAGGGTGGGGATGAGGGCGCGGGCGACCCAGGCGGCGGCGAGGGCGCAGAGCAGGTGGAGGAAGGGAGAGATGGCGGCGCCGGACCAGAAGATGGCGGTGCGGGGGGGGATGTTGGCCAGGTGGATGGCCGGGATGGCGGGGAGGAGGATCAGGACGTCGAGGGGGCGGGTCCAGTGGCTGGAGAGGCCGACGGGCGCGTTGAGTTGGGGGAGGTTGGTGTCGAACCAATTGCCGGTTTCGTAGAGGCGTTCGACGCGGAGGGTTCTTGTGTAGGCGTCGGTGTCGGGGAGGCGCGCGGTTTCGATGACGCCGCCGGGGCGGGTGGCGAGGGCTGCGTGCAGCGCGAGGGCGACGAGGGTGGTAAGGAGGGCGAGGAGGAGGTTGGCGCGGGTCATGTTGGGTAGAGCCCCCCCTCCGGCTCCCCCCGCAAACGGGGGGAGGAAAACAATGAAGAAAGAGGCGTGGGTCCTTCGCTGCGCTCAGGATGACGGGTCTTTGGGGGGGGTGACGCGGTGCCCATGTATGGGGGTCTGGGGCCTCAGGCCCCAGCGGGTCAAGGGCGGAGCCCTTGCTTTGCGTTGCGGGGCAGAGCCCTTGCCTTTCCTCGCGGGTCAGGCCTCGTCGGGCGGTGGCGGAAGCCGAATGCGCAGCCGGCGCACGCGGCGGACGTCGGCGTCCAGCACGCGGAATTCCACGCCGGAGGGGTGTCCGACCACCTCGCTGCGGGCGGGAACGCGCCCGGCCAGCGTCATGACCAGTCCGCCGACGGTGTCGATGTCGGCGTTGCGCTCGTCCTCGGTGAGGATCATGCCGAGGCGCTGCTCGAACTCGGCAACCGGCAGGCGGGCGTCGATGTCGATCGCGCCGTCGGGGCGTTCGATCCACATCGGGCCCTCGACCTCGTCGTGCTCGTCGCTGATGTCGCCGACGATTTCCTCGACGAGGTCCTCGATGGTCACCAGGCCGTCGATGCCGCCGTATTCGTCAACGACGAGGGCGAGGTGAATGCGGGCCTGGCGCATCTGGAGCAGGAGGTCGAGGACGGGAATCTGGGGAGCGACCAGCAGGGGGCGGCGGAGGATTTTTTCGAGGTTGAAGGCGTCGGGCCGGCCGACATAGGCGAACACGTCCTTGATGTGGACCATGCCGACGATGTCGTCGAGCGACTCGCGGAACACCGGCAGGCGGGAATGGCCTTCGGCGCGGAGCTGGGCGATGGCCTCGTCGAGCGACACATCGGCCCGCATGGCGACGATATCGGCGCGCGGGACCATGACGTCATCGGCCTGCTTGCCGCGCAGGCGAAGGACGTTGGCGATGAGGGCGCGTTCCTGGCGGTCGAGTTCGGGGTCGGTGTCGCCGTTGGCGTGGGTGTCGGCGGCTTCCTGAACCAGTTCGGCGATCGATTCGCGCAGGGTAGGCTCGGCGCGGCCGCGGAACCTGGTGCGGAGGCGGTCGAGCAAGGAGGTGCGCTGGGAGACGCTCATGGCCGTGTGCCCCCGTGGCGCCAGGGGTTGGGGCGGCGAAGCCTGGCCAGCGCCCGGGATTCCGCCATTTCCATGCGCCGCGCCGGGCCGGCGAGCGCGTGGTCGTGGCCCTGGAGGTGGAGCATGCCGTGGATGACGAGATGGGCGAGGTGGTCGCCGATGCGGCGGCCGGCAGCGCGGGCCTCGCGCCGGACGGTGCCCAGCGCGAGCACGATCTCGCCGGGCAGACCGGGGAAAGCTGGCTCGAAAGTGAGCACGTTGGTGGGCTTGTTGCGGGCGCGGTGGCGGGCGTTGAGGCGCTGCACGGCCGCGTCGCCGGCAAGGACGATGGTGGCCGACCCGCCGCCGTGGCGGCAGAGCACGGCCAGGGCAGCGCGGTGGGCCACGGCTTCCGGTCGGCGCAGAAGGCGTCGCCAGGCGGGTTCGGCCAGGATGATGTCGATATCCCTCCCGGTAGCGGGGAAGGCCGACGGGAACCCCGCGGCTGCGGGGCTGGGTCTACTGGAGGGGTCCATCTACTTTCCTGTGGGCCCGGCCGCATCGGACGGCGGCGGGGCGCGGCGGCGGCGGGCGGTTTCGCCTTCTGCGGCGGCGCGCTGGTCATACGCGTCGACGATCCGCGCCACAAGCGGATGGCGGACGATGTCGCGCTTGTCGAAGCGGCAGACGCCGATGCCGGGAACGCCCTCGACGGTTTCCAGCGCGTCGCGCAGCCCGGATCGGGTGCCGGCGGGAAGGTCGACCTGGGTGAGGTCGCCGGCCACGACCATGCGGGTTCCCTCGCCCATGCGGGTGAGGAACATCTTCATCTGAACGGGCGTGGTGTTCTGCGCCTCGTCCAGGATCACGAATGCGTGGGCGAGGGTGCGGCCGCGCATGAAGGCGAGCGGCGCGACCTCGATTTCGCCGGTGGCCATGCGCCGAGTGACCTGTTCGCCCGGCATCATGTCGTGCAGCGCGTCATACAGCGGGCGCAGGTAGGGGTCGACCTTCTCCTTGAGATCGCCGGGCAGAAAGCCGAGACGCTCGCCGGCCTCGACGGCTGGGCGGGAGAGGACGATGCGGTCCACCTTGCCGGCGGTGAGCTGGGCGACGGCCTGGGCGACGGCGAGATAGGTCTTGCCGGTGCCGGCGGGGCCGATGGCAAATACCATCTCGTGGCGGGCGAGCATGTCCATGTAGGTGGCCTGGCCCGGCGAGCGGGGGCCGATGGCGCCGCGCTTGGTGCGGATGGCCGGCAGGTCGGAGAGGGGAAGGCGCGACTGGGGAAGTCGGGGGTCCTCGATCTCGGCAAGGCGGATGGCGGCGTCGACGTCGCTGGGGCCAACCGGCTCGCCGCGCTGGAGCCGGCGATACAGGCCATTCAGCGCGCCCTGGGCGGCCTCGACCCGGGCGGCGTCGCCGGTAATGGCGACACGGTTGCCGCGGCAGGACAGCCGGACCCCCAGACCCTGTTCGATGCGAACGAGATGCCGGTCATGATCCCCGAGAAGCAGCGACAGCAGCGTGTTGTCGGCAAACTGGAGGGTGATGGCGGCGGCGGTCGGGGCGCCGGACGGCGCTGCGAGAGCGGTCAAGCTTGGGTGTGCTCCTGGTGGGGCGGCGTTGCGGGGACGGCGAGGATCCCGGAAAGGGAATTGGTGTGCGTGGTGGTTATTTTCACCATCGCCTGCTGGCCGATCAGCGTTGCGGGGCCGATGACGTGGACGGGCTGGAGCCAGGGCGAGCGGCCGGTGATCTGGCCCTCGTGGCGGCCGGGGGCGGTAAACAGGACCGGAACGGTGCGGCCGACGCAATCGGCGTTGAAGGCGGCCTGCTGTTCGCGCAGCAGGGCCTGGAGTTCCTGAAGCCGCGCGTCCTTCACGGCTTCGGCCACCTGGTGCGGGGCGCCGGCGGCGGGGGTGCCGGGGCGGGAGGAGTATTTGAAGCTGAAGGCGCTGGCGAAGCCGATGTCGCGGACCAGCGCCATGGTGGCGGCAAAGTCGGCGTCGGTTTCGCCGGGGTGGCCGGTGATGAAATCCGACGAGACCGCGATGTCGGGCCGCGCGGCCCGCAGCCGGGCGATGATGTCGCGATACTCCGCCGCGGTATGGCGGCGGTTCATGGCCGCGAGGATACGGTCGGAACCGGACTGCACGGGCAGATGCAGGAAGGGCATGACCTGGGGGATGTCGCGATGGGCGGCGATCAGTTCGTCGTCCATGTCGCTTGGGTGGGAGGTGGTGTAGCGGATGCGCCAAAGGCCCGGGAGCTCGGCGAGCGCCTGCATCAGCCAGCCGAGGGTGCGCGGCCGGCCGTCGGGGCCGTCGCCGTGCCAGGCGTTGACGTTCTGGCCCAGCAAGGTGATTTCGCGCGCGCCCCCCGCAACGAGGCGGCCGGCTTCTGCCAGCACGGCGGCGGCGGGGCGGGAGGTTTCACTGCCCCGGGTGTAGGGGACGACGCAGAAACTGCAGAACTTGTCGCAGCCCTCCTGGATGGTGAGGAAGGCGGTGAGGCCCTGGGGGGCGGCGGCGTCGGGCAGGAAGTCGAATTTCTGCTCCGCGGGGAAGTCAGTGTCGATGACGGCCCCGGCGGCGCGGGTGGCCTGGGCGACCATCTCCGGCAGGCGGTGATAGGTCTGCGGGCCGAGCACGATATCGACATAGGGTGCGCGGGCGAGAATCTCCGCCCCCTCGGCCTGGGCGACGCAGCCGGCGACCGCGAGGATGGTGCGGTGGCCGGCTTCGGCTCGGGCCTGTTTCACCAGCCGCAACCGACCGAGTTCGGAGAACACCTTCTCGGCGGCGCGGTCGCGGATGTGGCAGGTGTTGAGGATGATCATGTCGGCATCGTCGGGCCGGTCGGCGGGGGCATAGCCGAGCGGGGCCAGAACATCGGCCATGCGGCCGCTGTCGTACACGTTCATCTGGCAGCCCCACGTTATCACGTGAAGTCGCTTGATCATGTGGAGGCGCTTCGCAGCCATCATCGGCACACCCTCTCGGACCTCGGCCGGGCAGGGCCCGGGGCGAAAGACGGAGACATGTCCAAGCGGCATGGGCGGGTCAAGCGCAAGGTTATGGCGAACCTCCGGACAGGCGGAAAGTTTCGCAGGCAAGGGTGGCGCCGTGTCAAGGAAATCCCGGCCGGGTCACGCGATCGCCGGGCTCGGGGCGGCGCCGGCGGGGGCGGCGGGGCTGGGCGTGGGCGCGGGGCGGTTCTGGCGCAGCAGGGAGGCCCCCTGTGCGGAGGCGCGCCAGACCGCCTGGGTGAGCGCCTTGCGGTCGGGGAAGTCGCGCGGGTCGAGCGGGGGGTGGAGCAGGACGGAGGCGCGCATGCCGCCGTGCTGGGCTAGCTGCCAGTAGTGGGAGGCGATCTCCATGTCGCCGTACCAGGCGAAGATCGGGCGACTGGCGCGACCAACCGGCAGGCCGGCGAGGCGGTCATAGACGATCGAGACCGGCTGGACGATCGGCGGCCTGCCGTCCGAGGTGGCGGGAAGCTCGGCGATGGAAAGGAAAGCCGAACGGAACGGCAGCACGCGGGCGCCGTCCGACGTGGTGCCCTCGGGGAACAGGATCAGGCTGTCGCCAGCGGCCAGCCGCGCACGCATCTCGTCGCGTTCGCGGGCCGTCGAGTTGCGCTGGCGGCGGACATAGGTGGTGCGGCCGAGGCGGGCGATGGTGCGGATGACCGGCCAGGTCGCGACTTCCTCCTTGGCGACGAAGGCGGCATCGAGATGGGCGCCGAGGACCAGGATGTCGAGCCAGGAGGAGTGGTTGGAGACATAGACCACCGGGCGGCCGCCGGCGGTGGCATGGGCGGGAGTGCCGATGATGCGCTGGCGCAGGCCGAGGATGGCGCACATGCCGCGCCAGTAGATCCGGGGAACCGCGACGCCGCGCATGCGCAGCAGTAGGGCGGTGGTTTGCGCCACGGCGCAGAGCAGGGTCCAGGCAAGGACGAGCAGCAGCCGGAGGATCGGGCGCGCGCGGCGGATCAGCGAGCGGCGGCGTGGCAGGGTCCAGGCAATTCCGTCGGCTTCGGCCTGGGGGCCGTCGGCGGGCTTGCGACCGAAGGAGAGGCGGCGAGGTTTCTGCGACATTGCCGTTGCGAATACGCCGGCTTCGGGGGGTGCCACAATGGCGGCGTGGTGACACTTCGTTGAAGCTTCGATGCCGCCCCAAGGGGAGCAGAGGGGGGAGTGGCGGGGGCGCGGCGGCGGGAGGTGGCAGGGCGGACGTGCATCCGCGCACTATGGCGGACACGGCCGGCGGTTGTATGGAGAGGCATGGCGACACGGCGCGCATGGGTGCGGATCGGCTTGAACGTGGGGCTCGACGGGCTGCTGGCCGCCGGGGCGTATCTGCTGGCGCGCTGGATGGTGGGCGAGGCGGACGGGCTCGGGCCAGTCTGGGCGGTGCCGTGGGCGGCGGCGGCGCTGTTGCTGGCGGGGCTGCCGTTCCGGCTTTCGGTGCAGTATTGGCGGTTCGCGGGCACGCAGGACCTGCTGGCGCTGGCGGCCGCCTCCGTGGCGGCGGCGGCGATCTTTCCGGTGGGGTTGCGCGAGGGCGGCGGGACGGTGCCGGGGCCGGGATTTCCGGTGGCGCACGCGCTGGCGCTGATGGTGTTGCTGGCAGCACCCCGCTTGGCGTATCGGCTGTCGCAGGAGGGCGGTGGGGGGCGCGGCGGCACGGGGCGAAGCGGGGCGGCGATCGTGCTGGTGGGGGCGGGCGAGGGCAGCGACCTGTTCCTGCGCGCGCTGGCCGCCGAACGGGCGCCGCCGTTCCACGTGGTCGGGCTGGTTTCGATTGGGACGGGGCAGACCGGGCGGCGGATCAACGGGCAGCCGATCCTGGGCGGGCTGGCGGAGCTGGCATCGGTGCTGTCGCGGCTGCGCGAGGAGGAGCGGCTGCCGAGCACGCTGGTGGTGACGGATGCGGGGCTGGCCGGGTCGGCGCTGGCCCAGGTGATGGCGGTGGCGGAACAGGAGGGCGTGCGGGTGGCGAGCGCCCCGCGGCTGACCAGCCTGGACCCGGCGGGCGGGTCGGCCCACGGGGGCGGGCTGACGCTCGCTCCGGTGGCGCTCGAGGATCTGTTGAACCGGCCGCAGGTGCGGCTGGACCGCGAGGGGATGGCCCGCCTGGTGCAGGGGCGACGTGTTCTGGTGACCGGCGCGGGCGGCACGATCGGTTCCGAGCTGGCGCGGCAGGTGGCCGCACTCGGGCCATCGGTGCTGGTGCTGGTGGACAACGGCGAGTTCGCGCTGTGGCAGATCGACCTGGAGCTGGGCGAGGCGGCATCGCCGGTGATGCGCCATGCGGTGATCGCCGATGTGCGCGACGGGCCGCGGATGCGCGACGTGTTCGAGCGGTTCCGCCCGGAGCTGGTGTTCCACGCCGCCGCGCTGAAGCATGTGCCGATGGTCGAGTCCAACCCGGCGGAGGGGTTGCTGACCAATGCGGCCGGAACGCGCAACGTGGCCGACGCGGCGCGGGCGGCCGGTGCTGCGGCGATGGTGCTGATCTCCACCGACAAGGCGGTGAACCCGACCAGCGTGATGGGGGCGAGCAAGCGGCTGGCCGAGATGTATTGCCAGGCGCTCGATATCATAGCCCGCGCGGACTCCCGCGATGTCCGCGCCGCTGACGGCATGCGCTGCATCACCGTGCGCTTCGGCAACGTGCTCGGCTCGACCGGCAGCGTGGTGCCGCTGTTCCAGCGCCAGCTGGCGCGCGGCGGGCCACTGACGGTGACGCATCCGGACATGCAGCGCTACTTCATGACGGTGCGCGAGGCGGTGGGGCTGGTGCTGGAGGCGAGCGTCGTCGGTACCGCCGACGCGACTCAGGAGATCCGCTCCGCCGATGCGGAGCGGGGGGTCGGCACGTCCGACATGTCCCCGGCCTTTCTGCGCGACGGGGGCATCTTCGTGCTGGACATGGGCGAACCGGTGAAGATTTCCGACCTCGCGCGCAACATGGTGCGTCTGGCGGGGCTGCGGCCCGACGTGGACATCGAGATCCGCTATACCGGGCTGCGGCCCGGGGAGAAGCTGTTCGAGGAGCTGTTCCACGGCCGCGAGCCGGCGGTGCCGACCGGGCATGACGGGTTGCTGATGGCCGCCCCGCGCACGGCGGACGCGGCACTGGTCGGCCGGGCGATCGACGAGATGGCGGTCGCGGCACGAGCGGGCAATGTTCGCCTCGCCCTTGCCCTGTTGGGGCGGCAGGTTCCCGAGTTCGCCCATAATGCTGATCCCGGCATGGGGGCCAACCCCGGCCAGGGGGTAACGCGTGCCTGAAGGACCAAGCATGACCCGACCGATTCCATTCATCGACCTCAAGGCCCAGCAGGCGCGCATCGAGGCCGA
>JANPIH010000277.1:0-3623 GCA_031424895.1 Rhodospirillales bacterium | reverse complement strand
CACGCGGGCCATCCAGCAGGCAATCGGGCGCGACCTGTCACCCGCCGAACGCGCCGGGCTCGTCTATGACGCCGATATCACCCGCGCCATCCAGCAGGCGATGGGGCGCGACCTCACCGACGCCGAGCGTGCTGGCCTGGTGCAGGGCGGCGGCATCCTGCGCAGCATCGAGCAGGCGATCGGTCGCAACTTGTCCGATGCCGAGCGCGACAGCCTGGTGCAGGGCGCCAGCATCGCCCGCATCGTCGAACAGGCGATGGGGCGCGACCTCACCGCAGCCGAGAGGGCCGGCCTGATTGCCGGCGGCAGCATCCTGCGCGGCATCGAGCAGACGATCGGGCGCAATCTCTCCGATGCCGAGCGCGATAGCCTGGTGCAGGGCGCCAGCATCGAGCGCATCGTCGAACAGGCCATTGGCCGGAACCTCACCGCCGACGAGCGTGCCGGGTTGATCCAGGCCGCCAGCGTGGTGCGCACTGTCGAGCAGCAACTCGGCCGCGTATTGACGGACGCCGAGCGGGCCCTGGTCATCGAAAGTGCCATCGTCACCCGCGGCATCAACCAGACCATCTTCGCGCCAACCGGCACCATCGTCGTCCCCGAGAACGAGGCGGTGCTGCGCGGCATCTTCCAGCAGATCCTCGAGGCCACCGGCGCCGCACTGCTCACCCCCGAGAGCATCACCCGCATCATCCGCCAGGCTGTCGAGACCACCGAGACCATCCAGATCAGCCGCTCGATCGACGACAAGCTCACGTCGATCATGAACTCGATGATCGAGCTGCTGCGGATCATCCGGGGCGACGTCCAGACCGCCAACAGCGCCCTGACCACGCTGCTCGGCCGCACCGATGCCGGCGAAGGGGGCGGCGGCGTCTTTGCCCTCGGCGGGGTCTTCACCGGCGGCAACGTCATCCCCTTCGCGCGCGGTGGCATCCCCGACCTCGTCGGTCGTCCCACCCTGGCGCCCATGGCGCTGTTCGGCGAGGCCGGGCCGGAGGCGATCATGCCACTGGCCCGCCGGGGCGACGGCTCCCTCGGCGTCCGCGCCACCATGCCGGCGGCCTCCGACAGCCTACGCGCCGATCTCCAGGCCCTGCGCCAGGAGGTGGCCGCGTTGCGCCAGGTGCTGCGCGAGGCCGCGATTCTGATCGCCAGCGAAGTGCGTGCCGGCACCAGTGGCACCACCGAAGCCGTGCAGAAGCTGCGCAACACCGTCCGGGATGCCGCCTGATGTCGGAGGGTCTGATCACCCTGGTCGAGGTCACCGCCTACGACCCGGCCATCCCCGGCACGCGCGTGCTGCGCTTCACCTCCGGCCTCGGCACCATGACCCGGCCGACGGAGGTTCCCCCGAACGTCCACTTCGCCCCGCGCCTGCAGCAGCCGATCCGCTTCAAGCGCACCATGTTCTCCGCCGCCCGCCTCGCCGGTGGCAGCACGGTCGGCGTTGGCGACATCGTGCTCAACAATCTCGACCAGGGCCTCGCCTATCTGCGCGACCTCGGCATCGATGGCCGCGAGGTGGTGGTGCGCGTGGGGCCGCAGGACGCTCCCTATCCCGCCGGCTTCACCACCTTCCTGACCGGCACCGCCGAGCAGGTCGAGGTTGGCGCCCGCACCGCCACCATCCGTCTGCGCGACAAACTCCATCTCCTGGGGCTGCCGCTGCAAGCCAATCTCTATGCCGGCAACAACGCCCTTCCCGCCGGTGCCGAGGGCACTGCCGACGACATCAAGGGCCGCCGCAAGCCGCTGCTGTTCGGGAGACGCTACCTGCTGGCCCCCATCCTGGTGAACACCGCCCGGCTGATCTACCAGTTCCATGACGGCCAGGCCCAGGCCGTCGACGCCGTCTACGACCAGGGCGTGGCGCTGACCTTCTCCAGCAACAACCGCGCCAGCCTGGCAGCCCTCGAAGCCGCGTCGATCACCGCCGGGCAGTTCGACACCTGCCTCGCCCTCGGCCTGATCCGCCTCGGGGCGTCAGCCGTCGGCCGCATCACCATGGATGCGCGGGGCGATGCCGCCGGCGGCTACGTCGCCAAGGCGGGCGAGATCGTCCAGCGCATGCTGACGCAGCGGTGCGGCGTTGCTGTCGGGGATCTGGACGCCGGGTCCTTCACCACCCTCAACGCCGCCGCCACCGGCGAGTGCGGCGTCCACCTCACCGGCGAGGTGACCCGCCAGCAGGCAATCGACCAGGTCCTCAGCGGCTGCGGCGGCTGGCTCGCCCCCACCCGCACCGGGCTATGGCAGGTCGGGCAGCTGCTGGCGCCGACCGGCAGCCCGGCCTTCACCTTCACCGACGTCGAGATCGAGGCATTGGACGCGCTGGCCACCCGCGATGCCGATGCTGGGATCCCGGTGTGGCGGGTTCGGTTGCGCGGCCGACCCTATGCCGAGACCAGCGCCAATGACCTTGTCGCCGTCGGCCCGTCGCTGACCGAGGCCCGCCGCGCCGAGTTGCTGCAACCCTGGCGCGAGGCCATCGCCAGCGACCCCGCGGTACAGACCGCCCATCTCCTGGCTCCCGAGATGATGCGCGACACCTGCCTGCAGCAGGCCGCGGACATGGCCACCGAGGCCAGCCGGGTTCTCGCCCTGCACAAGCTGCGGCGCGACTTCACCCAGGCCGGGGTCTGGCTCACCCAGGCGCGGGCGGCGATCGATCTCGGCAGCGAGGTGCGCCTGGTCACCAGTCGGCTCGGCTACGGCGCCGGCTGCGACTTCCGCGTCGTCGGCATCGACGTCGATGGAGTCCAGACTCCCGGCGGCCCGCGCTCGCAGCTCACCCTCGATCTCTGGGGCTAGGAACACCATGCTCAACCTGTCACCGGAGCGCGCTCTCGCGGCGCAAGCAGCGCCGCTGCCGCGCTCGTCGCAACGCTCAGGAGCGTCGCGGTCGTGACAAACATCCAGTTCCAATTATACAGCAAGGCGCCCGCCGCGACCCTCTCGGGCGGCGCCTGGCAAGTCGGTGCACCGCTGGCCAATCTGCTGCTCGATCCACCGCTCCTCAGCCTGCGCGCGCGATCCAGCAACCTGCTGCTGGCCTCGACCAAGCTCAGCATCGACCTCGGCGCCAGCAACATCCCCGTGCGTATGATCGGCGTCGCGCGGCACAACCTGACCCGCGATGCCCTGGTGCGGATCACCGCCGGCGCCACGCCAGGGGGGACGGATCTCTACAGCACCGGCTGGATCCCGGTCTGGCCGGCCGTCTACCTCCCCGAGGACCTCGAATGGGAGGACGACAATTTCTGGACCGGCCAGCTCTCGGACGAGGAGATCGTGGGCTACCCCAGCCACGGCATGCACGACGCGCTGGTGAACATCCGGGCGCGCTACTGGGCCATCGAGATCAACGATACCGCCAACCCCGATAGTTATGTCGAGCTCGCCCACCTGCGCCTGGGCACCATCTGGTCGCCCGAGCGCAACCTTGCCCCCGGTGCGCAGCTGGTCTGGGAGGACCGCAGCGTCAGCGCCACCTCGCTCGGCGGCGTGCTCTACAGCGAGACCCGTCCTCCGGCACGGGTGCTGCGCCTGGCGCTGAAGGGCATCACCCGCGTCGAGGCGTTCGGCGCCCTGCTCGATGCCCAGCGCCTGCTTGGCACCCA
>JANPIH010000276.1:0-17706 GCA_031424895.1 Rhodospirillales bacterium | reverse complement strand
CACCGGCGGCAGGGTTCTGGCCGACGGCGTGCTGACCGAGGGCGAGGTGACGCTGCGCGACGGGGTGGTCGATTCGGGTGCGCCCAGCGGGGCCCGGGTGCTGGATGCGCGCGGGCTGCTGGTGCTGCCGGGTATCGTGGACATCCATGGCGATGCGTTCGAACGGCAGTTCCAGCCGCGGCCGGGCATCGCCTTTCCGACCGACCTTGCACTGGAGGATACCGAGCGGCAGTTGTTGGCCTGCGGGGTGACGACGGCGTTCCACGGCGTGACGCTGTCGTGGGAGCCGGGGCTGCGCAGCGCCGATGCGTGGCGGGCGATGCTGGACGGATTGGCGGCGCGGCGCTGGGCCTGCGACATGCGCGTGCATCTGCGCTGGGAGGCCTACAACCTCGACGCGCTGGACATGGCCATTGCCGACATTGGGGCCGGGCGCGTTCACCTGCTGGCGTTCAACGACCATACGCCGTCGATCCTGAAGAAGATCGGCGATGCGACGACTGGGGCGAAATACAGCGATCGGGCTGGCATGGGGTTTGAAGATTTCCGTGCGCTGGCCGGACGCATCGGTGCGCGGGCCGACGAGGTGCCAGAAGCCCAGGCGCGCATCGCCGCCGCGGCGCGGGCAGCGGGGATTCCGATGGCCAGCCACGACGACGACAGCATCGCCGCGCGCGACGGGTTTCGCGCGGAGGGGGCGCGCATCTGTGAGTTCCCGATGGCCGAGGAGGTGGGCGCGGCGGCGCGCGAAGCGGGGGATTTCGTGGCGATGGGCTCGCCGAACGTCGTGCGCGGCAAGTCGCATCTCGGCTGGGCGTCGGCCGCACGGCTGGCGGAGGCGGGGATCTGCAACGTGCTGTGCAGCGACTATTTCTATCCGTGCCTGTTGCGCGCGCCGTTCGTGCTCGCGGCGCGCGGGGTGCTTGACCTGCCGCGCGCTTGGGACTTGGTGGCGGCAAATGCCGCGGCCGCCGGGGGGTTGGCCGATCGCGGCCGCATCGCGCCCGGGCAGCGCGGGGACATCGTGCTGGTCGATGCGTCGGGCCCCGCGCCGATTCTCGTGGCGACCATCGCGGCCGGGGTGCCGGCGCATCTGACCGCCGAGGGGTGGGCGAGGCTGGGATAGGGGTGTTTCCCGATACGCCATGCCGCCCTTAGGATGGCGGCATGAGCGCCCTGCATCCGATCTTTGCCACTATGACCGTGCCCGCCGACGACGTTTCCGACCGGGAGGCGGAAGCGGTGGCGCGCGCGCATTGGGGCATAGAGGCGACGGCCAAGCTGCTGACCGGCGAGCGGGACCGTAACTTCCATCTTGTCGCAGGCGACGGGCGCGAATTCGTGCTGAAATTCGCCAACCCCGCCGAGCCGGTGGGGGTGACCGATCTTCAGGTGAAGGCGCTGCAGCATGTGGCGCGCACCGATCCGGGCTTGAATGTGCCGCGCATGATCGCGCTGCCGGATGGGCGGATCGAGGCGATGGTGCCGCGCGCGCCCCGGCCGGCGCGGGTGCGGCTGCTGTCATGGGTGCATGGAACGCCGCTGCGCCATGCCACGCGCACCGCGGCGCAGCGCGAATCGTGCGGGCGGGCGCTGGCGCGGCTGGGGCTGGCGCTGCGCGGATTCGAGCATCCGGACAGCCGGTATGAGCTAATTTGGGACCTGACACATGCGCTGCGCCTGCGCGAGATCCTGCACAACGTGGAGGACGGCCCCGCGGAGGCGGCGATCGGCGGGCTGCTCGACGATTTCGAGCGCGTCGTGGTGCCGGTGCTGCCGGGGTTGCGTCATCAGGTGCTGTATAATGACATGAACCACGGCAACACGCTGGTGGACCCGGCGCACCCCGACGACGTGGCCGGGATCATCGATTTCGGCGACATTGTGCACACCGCCGTTGCCATCGACGTGGCCGTTGGCGCAATCACCGCCGTCGGGGACGACATGGCGGTTCCCGATGCGATGGCGCGGTTCGTTGGCGGCTTCCACGCGGTGCGCCCGCTGCTTGCCGAGGAGGTGGCGTTGCTGCCGATCCTGACGGCGGTGCGCGCGGCGATCGGCACGGTGCTGCAGGCGTGGCATCGCAAGACGCATGTGGACAACCCGCATTATGCGAAGATGACGGCGCAGGAGCTGCAGCGACGGCTGGACCGGATTGCGGCCCTGCGCGCGCCGGCGGTCGGCGCGGCGATCCGCCAGGCCTGCGGGATGGGGTGATGGATGACGCCGCGCTGATCGAGCACAGCCTGGAGCGGGTGGCGGAGCGTGTCGGCGATCCGGCGCCGCTGGTCTATGCGCGGCTGTTCGCGACCTTCCCGGACTTGGAGGCACTGTTCGTGCGCGACACCACCGGGATGGTGCGGGGCAACATGCTGCAGGTGACGCTGGAGTGCCTGCTCGATTTCGCCGGATCGGGCGCCTACGCGACCCATTTCGTCGGCAGCGAGCGAGTGAACCATGGCGGGTTGGGCGTGCCGCACGAGATGTTCGACCGCTTCTACGCCACGGTGATCGCGACGTTTCGCGATGCGCTGGGGGAGGAGTGGACGCCGGCGATCGATGCGGCGTGGCAGCGCGCGGCTGAAGGGTTGGTCGCGGCGGCGGCCGGATGACGTTGCTGGAATGCGAAGGGGCGTGGCTCGCTCGGGCGGTGGCTGGCTCGGGCGGTAGGATTCGAACCTACGACCAATCGGTTAACAGCCGATTGCTCTACCGCTGAGCTACGCCCGAACATGACAGCCGCGGAGGGCGCCTATCTAGTTGGGGGGGCGGGTGCGGTCAACCCGCCATTTTGCATCGCCATGCGGGCATTGGTGGGCGCGGCGGGTTGCGCTATAGGCATCATCACGTGCGAGAGTGGCGGAACGGTAGACGCAGTCGACTCAAAATCGACCGACGCAAGTCATGGGGGTTCGAATCCCCCCTCTCGCACCACGCTGCCTTCTGCGGTGGGGAGCGACAGGCGCTGGGGGACGATCGGCATTTGAAATGGTATTCCGCAGCAATCTTTTCATCCGCCTGCTGATTCTCGTTGTCGCCGCGACCCTGCCCGCGTTCATGGTGTTGCTGTACCTGCAACAGGACCTGCGCGCCGATCGCACCGCGCGCATTCCCGACGAGGCGCTGCGCAAGGCCGAGCTGATCAACGCCGACATTCGCAGCGTGATGGAGGGGGCGCGACAGCTCAGCGCCGCGATGGCGCGGTTCCTGACCGTTCGCACCCTCGATGCGCGCTGCGTCGGCCATATGCAGGAGGTGCAGGGCGACCTGCCGTCCTATGCCGTGGTGTCGGTGCGCGACGGAGCCGGGGCGCTGGTGTGCAGCTCCAATCCGGCGCTGGCCAGCAACACGATGGACCAGCATTGCCACCTTCCCGGTGCCGTCGTTCGGCCGGGGGAGGTGCAGACCGGATTGTTTACGCCGGCGACTGCGTTGCGCGGCGCGGTGCTGCCGTTCTGCGTCCCCTTTCCGGCGACCGAGGGCCGCACCGGCTATATCGTGATGGAGCTGAGCTTGGACTGGCTTGCCGAGCACATCGCCGAGCTGCGGCTGGCGGCGCGTAGCACAGTGGGGATCGCCGACCGCGAGGGCACGACGCTGGTGCGCGTTCCGAACCACCGGGAACTCATGGGACGACGGTTGCCGGACATGGTGATGCCGCTGGTCGCCACCGCCGAACGCGGCAGCGCGCGGGTGATCGGCATGGATGGGCAGGAGCGCGTGGTCGGGTATGTCCCTGCTGGAACGCCGGGGCAGGGCGTGTTCGTCAGCGTGGGGCTGTTCGCGCCCGACATCCTGGCCGACATCGACGACGCCGCGTGGCAGGGGCTGGTGTTGATGGTGCTGGGCGTGGTGCTCTCGCTCGCCCTGGCTGCATTCGCCGGCGAGCGCTTCGTGCGTCGCCCGACTGCCTCCTTGCTCGATGCCGCGCGGCGCTGGTCGGAGGGCGACCTGCGCGCCCGGGCGCGGCTGCTGGAGGCGCCGGCCTCCGAGTTCGGGACACTGGCCACCGCGTTCAACACGATGGCCGAGACGCTGGGGCGGCGGCGGGCGGAGCTGGAGGAGCTGAATGCGACGCTGGAGGCGCGGGTCGCGGAACGCACGCGTGCCCTGGTCGACAGCCGCAACCGCCTGCAGGTGGAGATCGCCGAGCGCGAGCGGACCGAGGCGGAGCTGCACCAGGCGCAGAAGCTGCAGGCGGTCGGGCAGCTGGCGGGCGGCATCGCGCATGATTTCAACAACCTGCTGACCGCCATCGTCGGCGCGCTGGACCTGATCCGCCGCCGGCTGCTGCCTGAACAGCAATCGCTGGTGCCGCTGGTGGAGAACGCGCTCGACGCCGCCCAGCGCGGCGGGCGGCTGACCGCGCAGTTGCTCACCTTCTCGCGCCGCCAGCGGCTGCTGCCGGTGCCGACGGACCTCAACGTGCCGGTGCTTGCGCTGACCGGGCTGCTGGCCAGCACGCTGGGGCGCAACATCCGTATCGAGACCGACCTGTCGCCGCAGCTGTGGCCGGCGATGGTCGACCCGACGCAGGTGGAGGCGGTGATCCTGAACCTCGCCATCAATGCGCGCGACGCGATGCCGGATGGCGGCACGCTGACCATCCGCACCCGCAACCTCACGCTCGGCGCCGGCCATGCGGATTTCCGCAGCGCGAGCCCCGGCGACTACGTGGCGCTCGAGGTCACCGACACCGGCACCGGGATGGCGCCCGCGGTGATGGCGCGCGCCTTCGAGCCGTTCTTCACCACGAAGCCGCAGGGCGAGGGGGCGGGGCTCGGACTGTCGCAGGTGCATGGCCTGGCCGTGCAGTCCGGTGGCGATGCCGGCATTGCCAGCCGTGCGGCTTTCGGCACTACCATCACGGTGCTGCTGCCGCGCGCTGTCGCCGCGAGCGTACGCACCGGTATGGACACCGGGCGCGAGGCGCGCACACGGCTCCGGCCGCTGCATGTTCTGGTGGTCGATGACGACCGCGCGGTGCGGGAGATGACGGCCGAGATGCTGCGCGAGCGTGGCCACGAGGTGATCGTGGCGGCCGACGGCGCGGAGGCGCTGGCCGTGCTCGACAGCTTCCATGCGCCGGCCTTCGATTTGATGCTGGTGGACTACGTGATGCCCGGCATGAACGGGGTGTCGCTGATCCAGGCCGCACAGGTGCTGCATCCTGGCCTGCGCGCGCTGTTGGTGACGGGCAACGCCGAAGCGCAGACCGCGGAGGCGATTGGATCGGACGACGTGATGCGCAAGCCGTTCACCATCGCCCAGCTAGAGGAGCGCATGACCCGCCTCGTTGACAGCCACGCGGTCGTGGCGGGCGCTCCCGGCGCCGGCTGAGGCGCACGCATCGACTCCTGCCGCCCTCGGCGCCATGTTGTGCGGTGTGGCGTCGCGGGGGGTGACATGGCGAACGATATGGCTGATGCGGCGGCGCCGGTGGTCGAGACCCGGGCGGGCAGGGTGCGCGGCACGGTGATCGACGGGGTTGCCTGCTTCAAGTCCGTCCCCTATGGCGCCACCACCGCGGGGGCGGCGCGGTTCCGTCCGCCGGCGCCGCCCGCCGCATGGGCGGGCATTCGCGATGCCACCGCCTATGCCGGCCATGCTCCGCAAATGGGCCTACGGCCTGCCTCGCGCCCCGAGCTTGCCGACCTCTACGGGATTGGCGACACGTCTGTGCCAAGCGAGGACTGCCTGACCGTCAATGTCTGGACCCCGGCGGCGGACGGCGCGAAGCGCCCGGTGATGGTCTGGCTGCATGGCGGCGCATTCAGCTATGGCACCGGCAACGGCGAGCGCACGCGCGGCAGCCGCCTGGCGCGGCGCGGAGACGTGGTGGTGGTGTGCGTCAACCACCGGCTCAACATCCTCGGCTTCCTCGACCTCTCGGCCGTGGGTGGCACCGAGTATCGGCATTCGGGCAATGCCGGCATGCTCGACATCGTCGCAGCACTGGAATGGGTGCGCGACAACATTGCCGCGTTTGGCGGCGACCCCGGCTGCGTGACGGTGTTCGGCGAGTCCGGCGGTGGCGGCAAGGTGTGCACGCTGATGGCCATGCCGGCCGCACAGGGCCTGTTCCACCGCGCCGTGGTGCAGAGCGGCGCCGTGGTGCTGCACCGCACCCGCGACCGGGCCGCGAAGCTGACCGATGCCGTGCTGCGCGAACTCGGCAGCGATGCGGCGGGGCTGGCCTCCATTCCGCTGGAGCGGCTGTTGGCTGCCGTGCCGGTCGCGCAGAAGGCGCTCGGCCCGGCTCGACGGCCGCTGTTCGACCGCTATCCGTTCGGCCCCGTGGTGGACGGCGAGGTATTGCCGCGCCAGCCCTTTGCGCCGGATGCGACCGCGCTCTCGGCCCATGTCCCGCTGCTGATCGGCGACATGAAGGATGAGGCCGCGAGCTTTGTCGCCACCGACAACGCGATGTGGTTCCGCACGCTGGACGAGGTGGAGATGCATCGGAGGGTTGGCGCGCTGGCCGGCGATGCGGCCGACCGCGTGATTGCCGCGTATCGCGCCGCCGCGCCCGCGATGAACCCGGCCGAGTTGCTGATCGCCATCAAGACGGATGCCGAGTTCCGCATCCGCTCGCTGGTGGTCGCCGAGCGGCGGGCCGCGCTGGGTGCGGCGGCGGTATTCATGTATGCGTTCGAGTGGGAAACGCCGGTGCACGAGGGGCGGCTGAAATCGCCGCACGCGCTCGATGTGCCGTTCGTGTTCGACACGCTCGACCTCACCAATGCCCATGGCGATCGCGCCGACGCGTTCCGCCTGTCGGCCGTGATGGCGGAAACCTGGATCGCGTTCGCCCGCACCGGCCAGCCGGGGCATGCGGCACTTCCCGACTGGCCCGCCTATGACGCGGCGGCGCGCGCCACCATGGTGCTGGACAGCGAATGCCGGCTGGCGCACGACCCGCGGCCGCATGGGCGCACGCTGTGGATGGAGCTGACCTCGGGCTGATGGCGCTGCGGCGGGAAGGGTGGAGGTCCGGGCGGGAATCGAACCCACATTCGCGGATTTGCAGTCCGCTGCATCACCACTCTGCCACCGGACCTCACCGGGGGTGATAGCCGGTTAATGGCCGCGCCGGGCTTCCGGGTCAAGGGGCGGGGCGTTGCCGCCGGCCGGTGTCAGGACCGGAATCGGTGCGCTGAAGGCCGCATCTTTGCGCTGCGAAGGGTGCGCACCTATAACGTGCTTCCCGTAGATCTTCCCGGATGCCCCCGATGCCGAATCCTGATGTGGACTACGCCTCCGCCCGCGCCTTGATGGTGGACGGCCAGGTGCGGCCCAACAAGGTCAACGACCCGCGGATTATCGCAGCCATGCGCGACCTGCCACGCGAACGCTTCGTGCCGCCCGCCCGCGCGCCACTGGCCTACAGCGACGAGGACGTGCCGCTGGGTGGCGGGCGCTACCTGATCGAACCGATGGTGATCGGCCGCATGGTGCAGATCGCCTTGGTGCAGGCAGGCGACCGCGTTCTGGTGGTGGGCGCGGGCAGCGGCTATGGCGCAGCCCTGCTGGCCGCCTGCGGTGCAATGGTGACGGCGCTGGAACAGGACCCGGCATTGCTGGCCGTCGCGCGTGCGGTGCTGCCGGGCTTGGCCCCGTCGGTGAGCGTGGTCGAGGGGATGCTGGCGGAGGGATGGCAGGCCGGTGCGCCGTATGACGTTGTACTGATCGAAGGCGCGGTGCCGGAGATTCCGGCGGCGCTGCCGGCCCAGCTGCGCGCCGAGGGCGGCCGGCTGGTGGCCGTGCTGCAGGCTGGAGCGCGGGTGGGGCAGGCGGTTTTGGCCAGCCGCGCCGGGGGCGGGCGGATGAACGCGCAGCCGATTTTCGACTGCGCCGTGCCACTGCTGCCGATGCTGCAGCGCGAGCCCGGCTTCGTCTTCTAGGCCGCGTCCCGCGCATGGGCGTGGCGCGGCGCGCCTGGCTGTGGCAGATGGCGCGGCGCGCCGGGCTGTGGCAAATGGTGCGGTGCACGATCTGTCCCGGCACGTGCCGGGACGGACAGGATGGCAGGAGTGGCTGTTGCATGCGTAATGGGCACAAGACCGGTCGGCACCGCGCGTTTCGCGCTCTGCTGGGCGTGGGCGTGGCAGCCGTTGTTGCGGCGTGTCCCGGTGGGCCTGCCTGGGCCCAGCTGCGCACGCTGAGCGATGCGCTTGCCCTCACCTACGCCACCAACCCCACCCTGCTGGCCGGCCGCGCCCAGCTGCGTGCGATCGACGAGAATGTGCCGCAGGCGCTGGCAGGCTGGCGCCCTACCGTCACCATCACCGCCAATGCCGGCTATATCGACGGCACCACGCAGCAATACGTCCGCCCCACCCGCGTCGCCCCCGGCCGGACTATCGAGAGCAACGCTTTGCGTGGTTCGAACGTACAGTCGCTGACTGTCAACCAGCCGCTGTTTCGTGGCGGCGCCACCCGTGCCGGCACCAACCGCGCCGAAAATCAGGTGATGGCCCAGCGCGCCACCCTGATCGGCACGGAGCAGACCGCCTTCACAAATGCGGTGGATGCCTATGTGCTGGTCATCCAGACCACGCAGGTTCTGGCCCTGCGGATCAACAACCAGCAGGTTCTGACCCGCCAGTTGCAGGCCACGCGGGAGCGGTTTCGTGTCGGCGAGATCACCCGCACCGACGTGGCCCAGGCCGAGGCCGCGCTGGCCGGTGCGGTGGCCGACCGCCAGACCGCCGAGGGCGAGGTGCAGGTGGCCCGCTCGCGCTTCCTGCAGGTGATCGGCGAGCCCGCCCCGGAGCGGCTGGTGGAGCCGCAGCCGCTGAAGCTGCCGGTCCGCACGTTCGATGACGCCCGTGCGCTTGCCGCCGAGAACAACCCCAGCGTGGTGGCCGCGCTGTTCAATGACGCGTCGGCGATGGACAATTTCGACGTTCAGTATGCCCGACTGATGCCCAATCTCAGCCTCCAGGGCTCGCTGTCGCGCAACGAGGACGTTCAGCAGAAGGACATCACCACCAAGGTTGCGCAGATCCTGATGGTCCTCAGCGTGCCGCTGTATCAGGGAGGCGGCGAGTATGCCGCCATCCGCCAGGCGCGCCAGCAACAACAGCAGAGCCGGCAGCAGCTGGACGAGGCGCGTCGCCAGGCGATCCAGCAGGTGGCTCAGGCGTGGAACAATTATGTCTCCTCGCGTGCCACCATCGAGAGCACCCGTCAGCAGATCCGATCGAACGAGATCGCGCTGGAGGGCGTGCAGCGCGAGGCGATTGTCGGCAGCCGAACCACGCTCGACGTGTTGAATGAGGAACAGCGGCTGCTGAACTCCCGCGTCACGCTGGTGCGCAACCTCGGCACGTTGATCAACGCCTCCTATGCCGTGGCGGCCGCAACGGGCCGGCTGACGGCACGCGACCTTAACCTCAACGTGCCCTTGTATGACGAAACCGCGTATTACAAGGCGGTCCGCAACCGGCTGATCGGCACCGGCGACTATGCCACCGACCAGCCGGGCCGCTGACCGCCCGGCCACAAGCCGCACGGACCCGACGCGCCCCGCATCGCGTTACCTCAGACTGCGCGACGGCACGGTGGAGTGGGCGCGAGGCAGGAAGATGAGAGGCATGGCGACATCATGAGTGCATCCGTTCCTCCGCACCCCCCTGGGGCAACCCCACCCGGAGCTGCCGCGCCGGCGGGCGGGCCGGACCCGTCGATGGAGGATATCCTTGCTTCCATCCGGCGCATCCTGAGCGAGGACGAGGCGCCGGCGGCCAAGGCCAGTCCGATGCCTGCCGAGGCTGCTCCGACCGCGCCCGTGGATGAGGAACCCGACGTGCTTTCTCTCGACGAATCCATGTTGGTAGCGGAGCCGCTGGCCGATCCAATGGCCAAGGCGGAGCGGGCGCCTGCCCCAATGGAGCAGGATGATGTCGTCGCTATGCTCGAGGCGATGTCCGGGCCCGGCGAGCCGCTGGATGTCGTTTCCATGGCTGCGCCCGAGCCGGCGCCGGTTCAGGCTTCCGTTGCACCGCCGGTCCTGGCAGCGGCGCCCCCCAGCCTTGACCGGCTGATCGCCCCGGCGGCAGAGGCCGCGACCGCCAGTTCGGTCAGCTCCCTGTTACGGACCCTGGAAACCGGCCGCCAGTCTGCGCATACCCCGGTGTATCGCGGCGGGCCGACGCTGGAGGACATGGTGCGTGACGAGATGCGCCCGTTGCTCGCGGCGTGGCTGGACACTCATCTGCCGCCGATGGTCGAGCGTCTGGTTCGGGCCGAGATCGATCGCGTCGTAGGCCGCGCGGTAGGCTGACCGCCGCAGCCTGCCGCGCCCCGCCGCTCTGCACGCCTCCTGTCCGACCGCCCGTTCCGGGAACCCATGACCATGCTCGACAAGACCTATTCTCCCGCCGAAACCGAATCGCGGCTGTATGCCGGGTGGGAGGACGCCGGCCGCTTTGCTTGCACGCCCGACAGCAACGCTGCGCCCTACACGATCATGATTCCGCCGCCGAACGTGACCGGCAGCCTGCACATGGGCCACGCGCTGACCTTCACCATCCAGGACACGCTGGTCCGTTGGCGCCGCATGCAGGGCCGCGACGCGCTGTGGCAGCCGGGCACCGATCACGCGGGGATCGCGACGCAAATGGTGGTTGAACGCCTACTGGGTGAGGAGGGCACATCCCGCCAGGCGCTGGGCCGCGAGGCGTTCGTCGATCGCGTCTGGCAGTGGAAGGGCGAGTCCGGCGGCACCATCACGCGCCAGCTCCGCCGCCTCGGTGCCTCGCTCGACTGGCCGCGCGAGCGTTTCACCATGGATGACGGTCTGTCGGCCGCGGTGCGCGAGGTGTTCGTCACGCTGTTCAAGCAGGGCCTGATCTACCGCGACCGTCGGCTGGTGAACTGGGACCCGAAGTTCCAGTCCGCGATCTCCGACCTGGAGGTCGAGAACCAGGAGGTGCGCGGCAACCTCTGGCACATCAGCTATCCGGTGGAGGGTGAACCGGGCCAGTTCATCACGGTTGCTACCACCCGCCCAGAGACGATGCTGGGCGACACTGCCGTGGCCGTGCATCCCGAGGACGAGCGCTATCGCGACCTGATCGGCAAGCATGTGATCCTGCCTCTCGTGGGGCGTCGCATCCCGATCGTGGCCGACGAGTATTCCGACCCGGAGAAGGGCACCGGCGCCGTCAAGATCACGCCCGCGCATGATTTCAACGACTTCGCCGTCGGCCAGCGCCATTCCCTGCCGATGCCTTCCATTCTCGACAAGCAGGCCCGGGTGATCCTGGACGAGATCACCGCCGACATTGCCACCGTGGAAGGCGTGGCCGACGGCGCCTTCATCCACACGCTGGCGGGGCAGGACCGCGGCATGGCGCGCAAGGCAATTGTCGTCGAACTGGAGCGACTGGAACTGCTGGCCAAGGTAGAGCCGCATGTCCACCAGGTGCCGCATGGCGATCGCTCCGGCGTGCCGATCGAGCCGCTGCTGACCATCCAGTGGTATGCCAATGCCGCCGTGCTGGCAAAGCCGGCCATCGAGGCGGTGGAGCAGGGCCGCACCAAATTCGTGCCGCAGCAATGGGAGAACACGTTCTTCGCGTGGATGCGCGACATCCAGCCCTGGTGCATCTCCCGCCAGCTGTGGTGGGGGCATCGCATTCCGGCGTGGTACGGGCCGGATGGCGCCGTGTTCGTCGAGGAGGACGAACAGTCCGCACGCGCCGCCGCCCAGGCGCATTACGGCACGGCCACGCCGCTCACCCAGGACGACGACGTGCTCGATACCTGGTTCAGCTCCGCGCTGTGGCCCTTCTCAACGCTGGGCTGGCCGGAACAGACCAAGGAACTCGCCCGCTACTATCCCGGCGACGTGCTGGTGACCGGATTCGACATCATCTTCTTCTGGGTTGCCCGCATGATGATGATGGGCCTCCACTTCATGGGCGAGGTGCCGTTCAAGACCGTGCACATCCACGGCCTGGTGCGCGACGAGCGTGGCCAGAAGATGAGCAAATCCAAGGGCAACGTCATCGACCCACTGGAGCTGATCGACCGGTTTGGCACGGATGCGCTGCGCTTCACCATCGTCTCGCTCACCGGCCCAGGCCGCGACGTGAAGCTTGGGCCGCAGCGCGTGGAGGGCTACCGCAGCTTCGTCACCAAGATCTGGAACGCCGCCCGCTTCCTGGAGATGAACCAGGTGACGCCCGACGCCACCTTCACCCCCGACGACGCCACGCTGCCGCTCAACCGCTGGATCATGGCCGAGCTTTCGGATGCCATCGCCGAGGCCACCACGGCGCTGGAGGCCTATCGTTTCAACGACTACGGCGCCGCCGGCTACCGCTTCACCTGGCTCTCTTTCTGCGACTGGTTCCTCGAACTTGCCAAGCCGGTGCTGGCCGCCCCCGACACCGCGGCGGCCGCCGAGACGCGCCGCACCGCCGCCTGGGTGTTCGGCCAGGTGCTGCGCCTGCTGCATCCTGCCATGCCCTATGTCACCGAGGAGTTGTGGGACCGCTTTGGCTATGGCGCCCCGTGCAGCCTGATCGCGACCGCCTGGCCGGAAACCTTCGCCGTGCCGGGCGCGGCCGAGGCCCGCGCCGAGCTGGATTGGGTGGTCAAGCTGATCTCGGAGGTCCGCACCGTGCGCGCCGAGATGAACGTCCCGCCTTCGCGCCTCGCTCCGGTTCTGCTGAAGGACGCGGCGCCGGAGACGCTCGCCCGCGGCCAGCGCTGGATCGAGGTGATCGCCCGCATGGCCCGTGCCTACGCCTTCGAGGCCCTGTCCGGTGATATTCCGCCAGGCTCGGCGCAAACGGTGGTGGGGGAGGCGACGGTGGTCATTCCGCTCGCCGGCCTCATCGACCTGGACGCCGAGCGCGCGCGCCTGGGCAAGGAGCGCGCGAAGCTGGCCGATGAGGCGGCCAAGATCGCCAGGAAACTGTCCAACGCCGATTTCGTGGCGCGCGCGAAGGAGGAGGTGGTGGAGGAGAACCGCGAGCGCCTCGCCGCCGCCGAGGCCGAGATGGGGCGCCTCGACGCCGCATTGCGCCGGATCGCCTGATCCGCCTGCGCCCGGCCGGGCATCGCACCTTGTGCCGGGCCGCGGGAACTCTGCGCGGGGCGATCCCATCGACCGCACATCGCGCGTCACGCGATCGCATGGCGACGGTGCCTCGATATCCAAATTGACGCCGGGAGCGTGTTCATGTTACGCACCCAATGCCTGTGAGTATAAGGCTCGTCGCGCCGACTCCTGCGTGCTGTCGTGCCTGATGACGGATTGAAAGTAATTTTTTTGGAACGGAATTCGGTGAAACAGTCGCTCCTTTCCTCGACGTCTCTCGCCACAGCCACCGTTGCGCCCACCATTGCGCTAGGGGGAGGGCGGGCTACCTCGGTCGCATCGATCACTATCCGCCCTGCGAGCGCGATGGTGGCGGCGTCGATGGTGGGGATGCTTGCCAGCGCCAGTCCCGCCGAATCCGCCGTTATCTACTCTGTGAATGGCTTGAATGCCGGACAGGCTGTTCTCACTGGCACCACCGTCACGAGCTTCACTGCATCCAAGCTTTATGTTGGCTTCGGTACTGGCTCCTTCACAACCGATCCTGCCAACATTGTAGGGGGCATGCTGATTGGCTCCGCTGTCGCCGGCACGACCTACACAACCAACGTGATACTGAAGGTCGGTGCTGGCGGCAACGTGACGATGTCTACGGCCGCTACCACTTTCACCGGTGGCTTCGCCGCTACCTCCAACAACTATGGTACGTTCAACAACGGCGGCGGCTTCACGCTGACCAACAGCTACACCTACGTTCCCAGCACAACGGGAACAGTGCGCGGCGTGGCTGGCAGCATGACACAGAACCTGCTCGGCCGCGAAGCCGGCGGCGGCCAGAACGTGCCGACCGACACAACCACGCTTGTCCTGATCAGCAACTGGGTGGCCCCGGTCCAGTCCACCGCGATGACGGTCACCGCCACCCAGGCCGGAAGCGTCACCGGAACGGTCACGAGCGTGACCTCCACGACTGCCACCGGCACCCTCTATGTCCTGCCCGGCACGTCCGCGGCTGCCACTGTTACGGTCAAGAATGTCGGCGATGGCAACATGGCCGCGAACGCCACCACCATCGCCACCGGCTTCGGCAACCTGAAGGGCACCACGACGTCCTCGACATCGGCCACCGGCACGGGTGGCTTCGCGGTGTCATCCAGCAGCGCCACGTTCAGCCTGAACGATCAGAACGCCGCCAACATCCCGGCCACGCCGGCGATCGTGCCAACCACCAGTACGACTTTCACCTATACCTACACGGGCAACACCACCCGCAACAGCTCGGCGGCCGCGACCCTGACGGTGAATTTCAATAACGGAAACACCGACAACACCAACGCCTCGCAGACGGCAGTCTACAACATTGTTGGCCGTACCGTGGCGCCGGTGCAGAGCATCACCACCAGCGCCGCCACGCTCTATGCCCTGCCCAACCAAGTGGGCCCCACGCAGACGATGACCATCACCAACATTGGTGACGGCAGCTTCGTCGGTGCGAAGCTCACTGGAACCAATACCGCGTCGCAGGCCGCAGGCGTGACGGTGTCCAATACCGGCGCCTTTTCGCTCACCGATACGGCGAACGGGGCCGCCGCGTCCTCCGCGTCCACCGCATTGACTCTCTCCTTCACCGGTGGCGCCACGCGCGGCAGCGCGGGCACGGTTGCTAACATCACTTCGTCGTTCACCAATGGCAATTCAGCTGGCACAAATGCTGGCCAGTCAGTGACCACAACCTTCACCGGACAGACGGTAGCGCCGGTGCAGAGCGTGACGACCACCAACACCACGATCTATGCCCTGCCGACTCAGACCGGCACTACGCAGGGCGCGTTCAAGATCGCGAACGTGGGTGACGGCAGCCGCGTCGGCGCCACGCTGAACGGCTCGCTGTCCGTCGCCACCGGCGGTACGTTCGCCACCTCAGCAGCGACCGGAACCTTCACCGGGCTAAAGGATGGAACGAGCGTTCCTGCGGACGCCAGCACGCTCACGCAGACGCTCACCTACACCGGCGCTGCAACCCGCAACAACTCCACCATTGCGACCGTTACCGCCTCCTTTTCCAACGGCAATACGAACAACACCAACGCGGCGCAGTCGGTCGCACAGACCTTCACCGGCATCACAGTCGCCCCCGTCGCCTCCACTACCACCACCGGCGTGGGGTCCACGCAGTATGTGCTGGTCGGCAGCGGCGCGACGGTTACCGGCAGCCTCACCGTCAAGAACACCGGCGACGGAACTTTCGCCAACACCAACCTGGCCGGGACGCTTGCCAACACACTTGGTGCCGGCTTCAGCTCCACCACTGCCGCTGGAACGATCAATCTGGGCGATTCGAATGCTCCAGGCGCGAACGGCACCTCGCTTACTCAGACCCTCACTTACACGGCCGAGACCACGCGCAGCGGCCTCGTTCGTACCGCCTCCTCCGTGGCTACGTTCAGCAACGGCAATGCTTCGGGTAACAACACGAACGCCGCCTCGGCCACAGTCTCCCTGTCGGCCCAGTCTGTGGCGCCGCTGGCGATTGTCACCACGACCCTGGACGCAGGCACAGTGCGTGTCGGGGCAACCAGCAGCGTGTCGCTGACAGTCAAGAACACCGGCGACGGCAATCTCGCCGGTGCTGACAATAACGGGAGCCTTAAAACCAACTTGCGCGGTACTGTCGGTGCTGGCAGCGGTAGCTTTGCTGGCTCGGGTGGCGCCTTAAATCTGACGGACACGACAAGCAACCAGTCCGCAGCCAACGCTTCGGCGACTTATTTGTTCACCTATGCCCCTACTGCTCGAACCAATGGTGCTTCCGAAGCCGTAACGGTCACCACTGCGCTCCAGAACGGGGCCAACGCATCCAACAGTTCTGGCTCGGCCAGTACCACGCTTAAGGGTTCCGCCCAAGGCCCGGTCTACGAGTCGAAGTTCACTACGAACGGTGCCACCACCACCACCACCGGAACTGGCGCAAACCAGAACCAGGTGTACGGCGGAACAATCCTTTTCGGCGACTTCGTAGGTGGCCTCACGAGTCAGAACCTGCTCATCAGCAACATTACCAACGACAAAGGTGGGACCAACCTGACCACCTTGTCGCTTACGTCAATCACAATTAGCGGCAATAATGAGTACAGCTTCAGTCTCAACGGATTCAATAATAAATATAGCAATGATAAGGTCGCTACATCGGCTTACATCGATAGCGTCGACAACGGCCGTATCACCGGTTCCATCTCGATCCAGTTCAACCAACTCGCCAACAATTTTAGCGGCGGTCAACTCCAAATCTTAACGGACGAGGGGACCATCCTTAACGGCAACGGCACCGTCTACATCTACGATCTGCGTTGGACGGTCCCCGAGCCCGGCACGATCATGGTGTTCGGCACCGCGCTGCTCGGCTTCGCCATCTCCCGCCGCCGCCGGCGCGGGCAGGGCAACGAGGCAGTCAGCCTGACGGCAGGCGATGGGGACCATCCGTCCAAGGCCTGAGCCGACGCCCGCGCCTGCCAGCTGCCCCGGCATAGGGGTGGCCGTGCTGCTGGGATTGTTGATCCTGCCGGTGCCCGTGTTGTCGCAACCCATCGGTGTCCCGCCGATCCCAGTCGGCCGGGTCGAGACCAAGCCACCGCTGCCACCAACCGAACGCCTGGTGTGGCAGCCCGGCAGCTGGGCATGGGATGCTACCGCCGAACGCTATACGTGGCACTCCGGCCGCCATGTCATTCGCCGGCCCGGCACCACGCGTTATGTGCCCGGGCGCTGGGTGCGGGCATCCGGCGACTGGGTGTGGCGCAAGGCCCGCTGGCGCTGATCTTCAGTCGGCGATCTCAACCACCACCGGCACATGGTCCGAAGGCTGCTCGCGCCCGCGCTCATCGCGATCAGGTTGCACCGCGACCAGCCGCTCCGCCAGCGTCGGCGACAGCAGCACGTGGTCGATCCGCAGCCCCAGGTCGCGTGGCCAGGCACCGGCCTGATAGTCCCAGAACGTGAACACCGGCCCCGTGGGCTGCAGCGCGCGCACCGCGTCGGTCAGCCCGAGCCATTCCAGCGCCCGGAATTGCGCCCGGGTTGCCGGGCGCACCAGCGCATCGGCGGGCGAAATCGCCCCCGGCGCGAAATCCGCATCGGTTGGGCACACATTGAAGTCGCCGGCGATCAGGAACGGCATGTCATCGGCCAGCAGCGCCGCCGCCCGCGCCCGCAATGCGGCCATCCAGGCCAGCTTGTAGGCGTATCCGGCCTCGCCGCCGGAATTCCCGTTCGGCAGGTAGATCCCGATCAGCGTGACGCCGCCGACGGCCACCTCAACATAGCGCGCCTGCGCATCGTCCTCGGGCAAGCCCGGCAGCGCCTGGTGCACCACCGTGAACGGCACCCGGGCCAGCGCCGCCACGCCGTTATAGGCCTTCTGCCCCACCACGGCCGCGTCGTAGCCGAGCGCCTTGAAAGTGGCGGTCGGGAATACCGGCGCCTCGCATTTCAGTTCCTGGAGAAACAGCACGTCCGGCTGCACGCGCTCCAGCCAGCGCGCCACATGCCCTTCGCGCTGGCGGATCGAATTGACGTTCCAGGTGGCGACCCGCATGGCCGCGATCCGGGACCGCTATTCCACCGAAAAACTGGTGCCACAGCCGCAGGCCGAA
>JANPIH010000275.1:0-38286 GCA_031424895.1 Rhodospirillales bacterium | reverse complement strand
CGTCAAGGCCTCGCGCCTGGCGGACGGGGTGGACGAGGTGCTGGTGCCGGGCGAACCGGAGGCGCGGGCGCGGACGGACCGGATGGCCAACGGCGTGCCGCTCCAGGTGGATACCTGGGCGAGCATCGTGGCGACGGCGCGGTCGCTGGGGTTGAACCCGCCGAACTGAGTGCGGCTCAGCGCAAGACCAGCACCGCCGCGGCGACCGCGGCCTCGAAGGCGTCGAGGCTGGTCCAGACCTGGGCGCGCGGGATGGCGCGGGTGACAAGACGGCCACCGGAGGCAGCGATGGCGCCGTCGATCATCAGGTTGTCGGCCAGCGGGGGGAAATCCTCGACGAGCAAACCCTCCGCGTCGCGCCAGGTGCCGTCGGGCTGGGGGGTGGCGTCGGCGCAAAAGGCGCGGGTGCGGGCGGCGAAGGGCTCGGCGCAGTTCGACCAGCCGAACACCGGGCGGCCGAGGGCGCGCATGTAGCCCAACTCGAACACCGTGCCGGGGTCGGCGCTGGGGCCACGAAACGGGGTGAGGTTGGCAACCAGGGCGGCGCAGCCGGCGATGTGGGCCTCGTTGCGCCGGGCGATGCGGTAGGCCTCGTTGAGATTGGACCATTCCGGCAGATCGCCGCCTTCCATCGCATCGAGCGGCGAGATACCGACCAGGCCGTGGCGCGCGCATATCGCCTTCAGCGCCGCGGCGCGGGCCAGCGGATCGGGCAGGAACACGTCGGGGCCGGCGAGATAGATGCGCGGGGATGGCATGGTGCCGCTCATGGCATGACGGGCAGCCAGGCCAGCAGGGCGGCGCGGCTGCGGGTGAATGCGTCGTCGATCCCGCGCGCGGCGGCACGGGCTGCGGCGATGTCCCGGCAGCTTGCGGCGGCCAGGACGGCGCGGGCCTGATGTTCCATGCGGCCAAGGGCGTAGCTGCCGGCCATGCCGGCCAGGGCGTGGGCCTCGTGCTCGATCGCGTCGGCGTCGCCGCTGGAGAGCGCGCGTGTGAGGCCGGCAAGGCGTTGGGCCATGTCGTCGAGGCATTGGCGGCAGAGGGTGACCAGAATGGCGGCGGGCAGCTCGCGGCGCAGTTCAGCCAGACGCGCCGGATCCAGCAGGTCGGCGCCGACTGGCGCGGCGATGGTGGCGGGTACCGCGCCCAGGAGCACCTCGCGCATGGCAGCCGGGGGAACCGGCTTGGTCAACATGCCCTGCATGCCGGCGGCGAGGCAGCGGGCGCGCTCCTCCTCGCCCATGTTGGCGGTGAGGGCGTAGATCGGCGCCTGGCCGGCCGGCCCAGGTAGGGCGCGCAGACCGCGTGCGGCCTCGTAGCCGCTCATGCCTGGCATCATAAGGTCCATCAGCACGAGGTCGTAGGGGGTGGCGGCGGCCATGCGCAGGGCGGCGCCACCGGAATCGGCGACATCGACCCGATGGCCATCGCGGCGAAGCTGGATTGCGGTCACGAGCTGGTTCACCTTCATGTCCTCCACTAGCAGCACCAGGCTGCGGCGGGCCCGCGGCGGGAAGGAGGGGCGCGGGGCAGGCGGCGCCATGGCGGTCGGGAACGGCTCGGCGGCGGCCTGGCGGGCGGTGACGTCGGTGCAGCGCATCAGGATGCCGCCGCCGGGGAGTTCGGTCAGGTGAAATTCCACGATGCCGCCATCGGGGCGGTGGCGCAGATGCGGGAAGGCGCTGGGGCCACGTGCGACGAGGGCAAGCTGGTCTGCGACCTCGTGGTCCACGTCGACCAGGCCGAACTCGCCGGCCTCGGCGGACAGGCGCAGCAGCGATTCCAGCGTCTCTCCCTCGCGCGACACGTCGTCGGGCAAACCGGTGAGGGCGGCGAAGCGGCCGTTCCAATGGATGACGCGCAGGGCGGCATCGGCGACCAGTACGCCCTCCGGCTGCGTCTGCAGGGCCGCCTCCATCCAGGCGGCGCGGGCGGTGGCGCGCTGGCGGGCGGCGGCGGCGTCCTCCTGGGCGCGCAGGAGGCCGGCGAGCGACCAGCGCTGGGTGGCGTCGCGCCGGGCGAGCCACACGCCCACGGCCACGGCCGCAAGCACTACAAAGGTGGCGGCAATCAGCATGGCAGGAGGCCTCGGCGCGCCCGCGGACTTGCCCAGTGGCGACGCAGGTGCCATTGAATGCCCGCATTCGGGCGCGGGCCGCAACGGGCGGCTGGAGCGGCACAAAACGAGGATGGCATGGCGAAAATCAAGGTGAAGACCCCGGTCGTTGAGCTGGACGGGGATGAAATGACCCGTATCATCTGGGGCTTCATCAAGGACAAGCTTATCCTGCCCTACCTGGATGTGGACCTGAAATACTACGACCTGGGAATCGAGTACCGCGACCAGACGGACGATCAGGTCACCGTCGATGCGGCGCATGCCATCAAGCAGTACGGCGTCGGCGTCAAGTGCGCCACCATCACGCCGGACGAGCAGCGGGTGGCCGAATTCGGGCTGAAGAAGATGTGGCGGTCGCCCAACGGCACCATCCGCAACATCCTGGACGGCACGATCTTCCGCGAGCCGATCATCTGCAAGAACGTGCCGCGCCTGGTGCCGCACTGGAGCCAGCCGATCGTGATCGGCCGCCATGCCTATGGCGACATCTATCGCGCGACCGAGACCAAGATCCCCGGCCCCGGCAAGGTGACGCTGACCTACCAGCCGGCCGACGGCTCGCCCGCGCAGGTAATGGACGTGCACGACTTCAAGGGCCCGGGCGTGGCCATGGGCATGCACAACACCAACGCCTCGATCACCGGCTTCGCCCGCGCGAGCTTCAACTACGGGCTGGCGCGCAAGTATCCGGTGTACCTGTCGACCAAGAACACGATCCTCAAGGCCTACGACGGCACCTTCAAGGACATCTTCGAGGACGTGTTCAACAAGGAATTCGCCGCCAAGTTCAAGGAAGCCGGCCTGACCTACGAGCATCGCCTGATCGACGACATGGTGGCCTGCGCCATCAAGTGGGAAGGCGGCTATGTCTGGGCCTGCAAGAACTACGACGGCGATGTGGAGAGCGACATCGTGGCGCAGGGCTTCGGCTCGCTGGGCCTGATGACCTCGGTGCTGCTGTCTCCGGACGGCAGCACGGTGGAGAGCGAGGCGGCGCACGGCACGGTCACGCGCCACTACCGCGAGCACCAGAAGGGGCGCGAGACCAGCACCAACCCGATTGCCTCGATCTTCGCCTGGACCCAGGGCCTTGCCTATCGCGGCAAGTTCGACAACACGCCCGATGTCACAGCCTTCGCCGAAACGCTGGAGCGGGTGTGCGTCGAGACGGTCGAGGCCGGGCACATGACCAAGGACCTCGCGGTGCTGATCGCCAAGGACCAGCCGTTCCTGAACACCCAGGATTTCCTCGGCAAGATCGACGCGAACCTGAAGAAGGCGATGGCCTGACCCTTGCCCGAGGGCATGGCTGCGAAAGGCCCGCCACGTGGCGGGCCTTTTTCGTCTGAGCCGGCCGCAGCACCGGCGGTGGCATGGAGCACCCGCGTCGCGTTCCTGATGATCGGCATCGGCATCGCGGTGTGGGCGCCGCTGGTGCCGGATGCGAAGGTGCGGCTGGGGCTGGATGACGGGCAGCTTGGCACGCTGCTGCTGGGCCTGGGGGTAGGCGGGCTGGTCGCCCTCCCGCTGGCCGGCCCCCTGGTGCAGGCGCGGGGGCCGCGGGCGGTGATGCTGGGCGCCGGGCTGTTGTTCTGCGCGCTGCTGCCGATGCTGGCGCTGTCACCCTCGATCGCCTGGCTGGCGGCCACGTTGGTGTTGCTGGGGGCCAGCACCGCGGCGGTGGACATCGCGATGAATGCCCAGGCGGCGGAGGTGGAGCGTGCCACCGGGCGGACGCTGATGAGCGGGTTCCACGGCGCCTATTCGGTGGGCGGCATCGCCGGCAGCCTGACGATGGCCGGAATGCTGGCGGCTGGTTTCGCGCCCTGGCTCGGTGCCGCGGTGCTGGGGCTTGGCTGTGCCGGGGCGCTGGTGGCGCGCGCCGGAAGCATGCTGCCGCGGGCCGAGGGGGCCGAGCCGCCGCGATTGATCCTGCCGCGCGGGCGGCTGGCGGTGATCGGGGGGCTATGCTTCGTCGCCTTTCTGCTGGAAGGCACGATCCTGGACTGGAGCGGCGTGTTCATCCGCTTCGTGCTGGGGGGAGATGCCTCCCGCGCCGGGCTCGGGTTCGCTGCCATGTCGGTGGCGATGGCGGTGGGTCGGCTGACGGGCGATGCGGTGGTGCGGCGCGTCTCGCCGCTGCCGGTGCTGGTATGCGGGGCGGCGCTTGCGGCCTCGGGGTTCATGTTGGCGGCGCTGGTGCATGCCCTGCCCGCCTTCGTGACGGGGTGCGCGATGGTCGGGCTCGGGATCGCGAACATGGTGCCGATCCTGTTCAGTGCCGCGGGCCGCACGCCAGACATGCCGGCCGGCGTGGCGATCGCCGCGGCGGCAACACCGGGATATGCCGGGCTGCTGGCCGGGCCGGTGGCGGTGGGGTGGATCGCGGATGCCACGTCGCTGCCGTTCGCCTTCGCGCTGCTGGGCGGGCTGGCGCTGGCGATGGTGGCATTTGCACGCGTCGTGCGCCCTTCCGCTTGCGGCGCAACGCGATAGGCTGCGGCTTTCCGCTGGAGCGCGCCCGCATGACCGCCATCCGCCTGATCGAAGCCACGCTGCCGGAGTTCGGCGAGCCCACGGTGCAGCCCGAGGTTCCCGCTGCCACCTATGCCGCGCGGATGCAGGCCGCGCTGGCGCGGGCCAAGGCGGCAGGAATGGATGCGCTGGTGGTGTATGGCGACCGCGAGCACAGTGCCAGTATCGCCTACCTGACCGGCTATGACCCGCGCTTCGAGGAGGCGTTGCTGGTGGCGCCCACTGCATCCTGGCCGCGCCAGGCGCCGCATTTGTTCGTCGGCAATGAGGGCTGGGGCTACGCCGCGATGGCGCTGGGCAGCTTCGAGCGGGTGCTGTGCCAGACCTTTTCCCTGCCCGGCCAGCCGCGCGACCGGCAGAAGCCGCTGTTGCGGCTGCTGGCCGAGGCGGGGCTGAAGGGCGGGATGACCGTGGGCGCGGTGGGCTGGAAGTCGTTCGGCCCGGGCGACCCGGGGGCGGACGACACCTGGCTCGACCTGCCGGAATTCATCGCCCGCGCGGTCCGCGAGGCGGCCGGCGACAGCGGTCGGGTGGTGAACGCGACCGAGTTGTTCATCAACCCGGCAGACGGCCTGCGCAGCATCAACGACGTCGACCAACTGGCGGCGTTCGAGTTCGTGGCGACCTATGCCAGCCAGGGCCTGCGCAACGTCATGTTCGGTGTGCGTCCGGGCATGACGGAAATGCAGGCCGCACGGCTGATGGCGATCCCCGGCATCCCCTTCTCCGCTCACCTGATGCTGTCCTCGGGCGAGCGGGCGCCGTTCGGACTGCCGAGCCCTTCGGCGCGGGTGATGCGTGAGGGTGACGCGTTCGCCATGGCGTGCGGGCTGCAAGGCGGGCTGTCGGCGCGGGCCGGCTTCCTGGTGCGCGACGCGGGCGGCCTGGCCGACGGAATCGGCGACTACGTAGAGAAGCTGGTGTCACCCTATTTTCGCGCGGTAGCCGAATGGTATGCGGCGGTGGGCATCGGGGTGACCGGGGGCGAGCTGCACGCGATCATCGCCCGGCACCTCGGCGATCCCTTTTTCGGCGTGGGTCTGAACCCCGGCCACTTGATCCACCTCGACGAATGGCTGCACTCGCCGGTGTTCGCCGGCAGCACGATCCCGTTGCGCGCGGGCATGGCGATCCAGGTGGATGTGATCCCCGCGACGCATTCGCCCTGGTTCACCACCAACGTCGAGGACGGCATCGCGCTGGCCGACGAGGCGATGCGAGCGGAGTTCGCCGCGCGCTATCCGGAAGCATGGGGGCGGATCACGCGGCGCCGGGCGTTCATGGCCGAGGTGCTTGGTATCGCTCTGAAGCCAGAGGTACTGCCCTTCAGCAACATCCCGGCCTACCTGCCGCCGTTCCTGCTGTCGCCTACGAGGGTGCTGGCAATAAGATAGAAAGAACGTTCTTTTTCGAAAAAAAGAACCAAAAAACTTCTATCCATTTGCGCTGCGCCTGACCGTCTGGCACAGCGCAAATGAAAAAAGTCTTTTTGCTTCTTTTCCCTCAGAAAAAGAACATTCTTCCTTACGCCGGCTCCTTCTCCCGCTCGGCCATCATCGCGTGGAATGCCGGGCGGGACTGGCAGGTGCCGATCCAGACCTTCACGTTCGGATAGGCGTCGATCAGAGTCGGCGCCGCCTGGGCGTAGCGGATGATCTCAGCCACGTTGATGTCGGCCACCGTGAAGCGCCCGCCGACCAGCCAGCCTCCGCCGGCCGCCAGCGCCTTGTCCAGCGCGGCGAGCGGGCGGGCGAGGCCGTCGATCGAGGCTTGGCGCAGGGCGGCATCGCCGCTCGGCCCACCATTCTGCATGATCGCCAGCGCCTTGCCCTCCACCCAAGTGGCAGCCCAGAGCGACCACTGCACCATCAGCGCATTCTCGCGCTCGTCCTTAGGTGCCAACGGCCCGCCCTGCTTGCGCACGAGGTAAAGCGAAATCGCGAGGCTCTCATGCAGCACGAAGCCGTCGTCGTCGATGCTGGGCACCTGGCCGGAGGGGTTCACCGCCAGGAAGGCGGGGCTGGCGGTGTTCAGCGGCGCGCCGGGAGCGGTGTGGTCCGGCAGGCGGTAGGATTGGATCACCGGGATCAGTTCGTAGGCCAGTCCTAGTTCCTTGGCCGCCCAGATCGGGCGGGTGACGCGCGAGCGAAGCACGCCGTATATTTTCAGGCCCATGATTGTTCCCCCGTATTGGTCCCGCCGCACCTATCGGCTGCGGCGCGATCCCGCAAGGCGTTTCATGCGAATGCCAGCACGCGGGCGGGGGTGTGAACCATGATCTGGTCGATCTCCGCCTCGCTGAAACCCCGCTCGCGCATCAGCGGCAGGATGTTCTTGAAGATGTGGGTGTAGCCATGGCCGCCGAGCTTGGTCAGGCGGGTGCAGTAGCAGATGTCATGGCTGATCGCTATGCGATCGAGATGGCCGTGTTCGATCAGCACGCGGATCCACTGCAGGCGCATGCCGTCGTTCGGCATGTCGATGTCCGACGCGCCGTAGAAGGTGGTCTCCTGGCCGAACAGGTCGAACTCGACGATCACCCCGGTATCGGCCAGCCGCAGCAGGCGGTCCGCATCGAAAATGGTGCGGTCGATGTGGCTGATCACCACGCGGCCGAGATCGACGCCGCGGGCGCGCAGGAACTCGGCAACCTCCTGCGGCTGGTCGGGGTGGCGGCCAGGATGGACGTTGATGGCGGCCCCCGTGTGCTGCTGGGCGATGATTGCCGCTTCCATCACCTGCTTTTCATGGTCGGTCCAGGGCGACTGGCAGCCGACCTCGCCGATGATGCCGCTGCGGATTTCTGTGCCCCAGGCGCCCTCGGTCAGCTGCGCGATCATTTCCGCCGCGTATGAGTCGACGCCGCGGCCGAAGGTCGCATTTTGCTGGTATTCTTCCACGTAGAAGCCGCAGCCCATGACGATATGGGTGTCGGTTGCTTCCGAGATGGCAAGCAATCCAGAGGGATTGGGCTTCAGGCCCTCGCAGGTGAGCTCGACAATCGCGCGCCCGCCGGCGGCGTGCATCTTGGCGACCTCGTCGGTGATCAGCTCCGGGATGACCAGCTTGTATTTCCCGGCATGGGGCACGCGGCCATACACGATCTCGTGGTAGTTCTCGAGCGTGATCTCGGGCCAGGGCTGGTTCAGCGCGGCCAGCTTGGGCGGCGTGATGTCGCACAGCAGGTGCTCGTGCATCAGCGTGGGGCCAAGCGCGGACGGTGCGATCAAACCGCGCACGGTCTGGATGCGGCCCTTGAGTTCGCTGCGGGTCACCATTGCGCGTCTCCTGTCGCTGGGGCGCCATTATGGCAATCGACCAGCGGCGGGGAATGCAGAAAATTGGTCGGAGCGGCGGGATTCGAACCCACGACCCCCAGTCCCCCAGACTGATGCGCTACCAGGCTGCGCTACGCTCCGACCGTGGGGACGCATCGTGTAGCAGCGACCGCACTGCTCTGCAATGCGCCGCGTGGTCGCGCGCGGCGGAAAGGCTCAAGGGAGCAGCGCGCGCAGGGCTTCCAGTTCGCGCAGCGTGTGCGATAGCACGGCGCGCAATTGTGCGGCCTCGGCGGTCAGTTCGGCTGCAAGCTGGTCGGCTACCCGTTGGTCGGCTGCGCGCGGGTCGGTAGCCGTGTCCTCGTTGCGCGATGCAACGCGTGCGGGCGGTCGCCGTGCAGCTGCGGTAGAGACCTGGGAAGGATTGGGCGGCGTCAGGCCGGGCATAGGCAACTCGGGCGCCGCGAATTCAGACGCCTCATCCTTCGATACTCCCTGCTCGGCCTCGGCAGCCAGCGCCTCGGCGTCTTCGCGCTCCTCGGGGGGGGCGGGTGGAATGTCGTCGGACAGCTTGCCGCCACCTTCGCGCAGCAGGCGCTGCACGCCCTTGATCGTATAGCCCTGGATGTAGAGCAGATCGGACACGCGGCGCAGCAGGGTGATATCGTCAGGCCGGTAGTAGCGTCGGCCGCCGCCGCGCTTCAGCGGCTTCACCTGCGGAAACTTCGTTTCCCAGAACCGCAGGACATGCTGCGGGATGTGAAGCTCGTCCGCCACCTCACTGATGGTGCGAAAGGCATTTGGCGCCTTCTTCGGCTTTCCGCGCCCGCTCTCGGCGCTGTCATCGCCGTCATCGGCGATCGCGGCCACGGCCGCACGGCCGCTCATTCGTCATCTCCACCGACCGGCGGGGCCATGTGGTTGACATGGGCGCGCAGCACCTGGCTCGGGCGGAACACCAGCACGCGGCGCGGCAGGATCGGCACCTCCACCCCGGTCTTGGGGTTGCGGCCGATGCGACGACCCTTCTGGCGCACCGAAAATGTCCCGAAGCCACTGATCTTTACGGATTCTCCGCCCTCGAGCGCGGCACTCATGCGCGCCAGCACAACCTCCAGCAGGTCGGCCGATTCATTCCGGGAGAGGCCCACCTGGGTGTAGATGGTCTCGGTCAGGTGGGCGCGGGTGACAGTGTTCATCACGGCACGCTATGCAGAGTGCAGCGCGACGTCAAGAATACTTTGGCATCAACCCCTTGTCCCCGGCCGATCGCAGCGACCCGCAGCGGCGACCGGGAAATCGGCCTGTAACTACAGGCGGACCAGGGCGCTACCCCAGGTGAGGCCGCCGCCAAGCGCCTCCATCAGCACGAGGTCACCGCGTTTGATCCTGCCGTCGCCCCAGGCCTGGGCGAGGGCGAGCGGGATGGAAGCGGCAGAGGTGTTGGCGTGCTGGTCCACCGTGACCACCACGCGGCCGGGTGGCAGGTGCAGGCGCTTGCCGATCGCCTCGATGATGCGCAGGTTCGCTTGGTGGGGGACGAGCCAATCCACGTCGGCATGGGTGAGGCCATTGGCCTCCAGCGCCTCGGTGACCGCGCCGGCGAGCTTGGCCACCGCGTGGCGGAACACCTCGTTGCCCTTCATGACGAGGTGCCCCGGCTTGTCCGGGCAGCCCACGGCGCCATCGACATAGAGGATGTCGCCCAGGTCGCCCTGGGCGTGCAGATGGGTGGACAGGATGCCGGACCCTGCCGACCCGGCACCGTCGCCCGCCTCCTGGCCCGCGCGTAGCAGCACGGCGCCGGCACCGTCGCCAAACAGCACGCATGTGCCACGGTCGGCCCAGTTCATGATGCGCGAATAAACCTCGGAGCCGATCACCAGCATGCAGCGGGCCTGCCCGGCGCGGATCATTCCGTCGGCGACTGACAAGGCGTAGATGAACCCGCTGCAGGCGGCCGAAAGATCGAAGCCGAAGCCCCCTGCCCCCAGCGCCGCCTGCACCCGCACCGCGGCGGCCGGGAAGGCCTGGTCGGGGGTCGCGGTGGCGACGATGATGCCATCCACCTCGGCGGCGGCCACGCCAGCATCGGCCAGCGCCGCGCGGCCGGCAGCTGTGGCCATGAAGGCACAGGTTTCGTGCGAGGCGGCCAAGTGGCGCTGGCGGATGCCGGTGCGCTCGCGGATCCAGTCGTCGGAGGTATCCACGCGTTCGGCCAGTTCCGCGTTGCTGACGACCCGCGCCGGTAGGTAGGCGCCGATGCCGACCAGCTGCGTCCGAACGGGCGCGCGCCCGACGGCCCGATGTGTGGCCATCTCAGCGGGCCGTGGCGAGGTGTGGTCCTGGACCATGCCCGGAGCCATCCCCAGGGGTGGCGCTCCCGGGCGTGCCGTTGCCGGCGCTGGCGGGGGCTGCTGGTCCATCCGTTGCGTTTCCTGTCGTTCCCGGCGTAGGGGGGGGCGCCCCGGCGGCGGGAGACAGCGCGGCGATGCGCCCGAGCCCGTCGCGAATCCCGTCGTTGAAGCGGTGCACCACCATGTCCATAGCGACGTCCAGGGCGTGCGCGAAGCCCTGCGCATCCGTTCCGCCATGCGATTTCACCACGACGCCGCTCAGGCCCAGCATGACCGCGCCGTTGTAGCGCCGTGGATCGAGCCATTCGCGCAGCCGCTCCAGCCCCGGACGGACCAGAAGGTAGCCCAGCTTGGCGGAGATAGAGGAGGAGAACACCTCGCGGAGCATGGTGCCGACCAGCTTCAGCGCGCCTTCCCCGGTTTTGAGCGCGACATTGCCGGTGAAGCCGTCGGTCACCACCACATCGGTGGTTCCGGCTGCAATATCATGGCCTTCGACGAAGCCGTGGAACTGTGGCGCGAGGTGCGATTGGCGCAGCGTCTCGGCAGCGAGGCGCAGCGTGTCACTGCCCTTCAGTTCCTCGGAGCCCACATTCAGCAGCCCGATCGTGGGCGCGGTGAGTCCAAGCACGGTACGAGCGAAAACGTCGCCCATTACCGCAAACTCCACCAGGTTGCGCGTGTCGCACACCACGTTGGCGCCGAGGTCTAGCATCACCACGTCGCCGCGCGCCGAGGGGCCGATGGCGGCCATGGCAGGGCGGTCGATGCCTGGGAGGGTCTTGATAACGATCTTGGCCAGCGCCAGCAGCGCGCCGGTATTGCCGGCGGATACCACACCGGAAGCCTCGTGCGCCGCCACCGCGTCGATCGCCACCCGCATGGAGGAGCCGCGCAACCGCAAGGCAGCGGTCGGCTTCATGTCGCCGCCGATCACATCCTGCGCGTGGCGCACTGTGCACGACGCCTGGGCACGCTTGTAGCGCACCAAAAGGGGCGTTATTCGCGCCTCGTCGCCGACCAGCAGGAAACGGGCACCGGGATGGCGTTCGGCTGCGATGTCGAGCCCAGCCACAACCACTTCCGGCGCGCTGTCGCCGCCCATCGCATCGACCGCAAGGGTGAACCCGGCACTCATGCCGTCAGGACCTCCGGGACGGGATGCGCCATCCGTGTCGCGCCCGCCGCTTCAGTGCCCCACTTTTGGGTGCCGCAGCACATGCCGCGCATCCGCTGCTCGCGCCCGACAATCCGAAGCGGCCGCTTGCTCGAGGGCAGGCTCAGGCTCGGACGGTGCCCTTCAGGGCCTTGCCAGCCACCGATACCTCGCGGCCGTCGTAATGACCGCAATGGCTGCACACATGGTGGGGGCGCTTCAGTTCGCCGCAATTGGAGCATTCGGCATGGGCCGAGGCAACCAGCGCATGATGGCTGCGCCGCATGCCGATGCGCGAGGGGGAGGACTTCTTCTTCGGTACGGCCATAGGACCACGCAACTCCGGGCAGCGTGACGATCCGAACAGGACAGAGGGGCGACACAAACGCACCAGACTGGACCTTGCGGGACCAGGCCATGCACGAGGGCGTCGCCATTCCGACGGATGCGTTCACATAGGGGCAAAAACGCGAGGCGCGCCCACTAGCAGAGGTACCAGCCCTCCGCAAGCCATGACGCGAGATCGACATCATTCTATCCGTCCTGCCGGCGTCGCGCCAGTGCGGCGAAGGGGGACGGCTGTCGCCCCTCCGACGGGTCGTCGGCCTTGGCTCCGGGAGCGGCATCATCTATCGGCATCGGGGCGCCAGGCATGCGGGGATAGGGGTCGAGTGCCAGGGCCAACTGTTCGACCGTCGCCTCGCCCAGGTCGAGATGTGCGCCGCGATAGGGCAGTTCGTCGTCGGCGTCGAGATCGATCGGCGCGTCCTCGGAATCGTCGAACTGTTCCTCCGGCACGAAGCGGATGCGAAACGTCTCGCGCAGGTCAGTGCCGAATGGCTCGGCGGTTACAATGCATTCCTGCATGACATGGGCCGCCAGCGCCCCTTCCGCCACCACCACCCCGGCACCGACGGCTGTGAGGCGATAGCGGCAGGACAGCGACGCCACCGCTGGAATGCGCAGGCGCGCGGCAATGGCCGCACATTCCCCGGGGGTGGCCACAACCTCGCGCGCGGTGCCGGCCATGCCGACCTGTGCCAAGGCAACCGGGCGGCACAACTCGGGCTCCGGGCCAGGCACGGACGGGTCAGGTCGGGGGACAAGCGGACGGGTCATGACAGGGCTTCCTCCGGTGCTTCGAAGCGCATCCGGGCGGCCAGCAGCGCCTCCGCCGGCAGCGCCTCCAACATTGCCGCCTGCCGCCGCACCAGTGCGGCGAGGCGGCCCGGCGACTCGGCATCGGGTATCTGGCCGCGCCAGACATTGCGCGCCAGTGCGTCGGCCAGCACCGCCTCGTCGCGCTCGGCGATGGCCGCCGCATAGACGCTGGCGCGGCCGTGGAACGCCTCCCACATCGCCTTCACCCGCTTGCCCACCGTCAAGTCACTCACTCCCATCTCGCGCAGGTTGATGTCCATGTCAGAGAACATCGCGTCGAACACCGCCTGCGCCACCTCCGGCCCCGGTGGCGGCAGGGCGGTCAGGCGCCGGATCACGAGAAACGCATGCAGCCCAACAAGGTCGAACCGCCCATCAAGCGTGTCGGGCACGCCGAGGTTGCGATAAAAAAACGGCTCGCGCGCCGCGGCGACGATCTTGCCGTACAGTTCGAACCCAAGTCGCTCATGGCGGCGTCGCCGCAGGAAACCCAACACCTTGCTCTCCAGCCTCTCCAAAGCTGCGGGCACGCGATGGCGCATACCCGCCGAACATGCTAGCACGTAGGCGTGGTGCGCCAACCTGCCAGCCTCGCAGGCCCGTCGCGCCACACCGTCAGGTCGCCCATCTCGACGATGGCCGCCCGCACGACTTCGACTTCCAGCACCTGGACCAAGGACCACGCTGTGTCGCCTGCCCGCCTGCCCTCCTCTGCCCTCCTGTCGCTCGTCGTGCTGCTCGCTGCGGCGCCGCTGGGTGGCTGCGACACAACTGGTTTCCTCAGCCATCCGATCCAGGCGCGCGGCAACCGTGTGGACTCCGACCAGCTGGCGCAACTGGTCACCGGCACATCCACGCGGGCCGATGCCCTGGCACTGATGGGCTCGCCGACGGCACGAGCCACCTTTGACGACAACACATGGCTCTATATCTCCGAGATGACCAAGCCGGTGATCGGCGCCACCAACCAGGTGGCCGATCAGCAGGTCGTGGCGCTGGTGTTCGACCAGGCAGGCGTGTTGCGCCGGGTTGACCGCAAGGGTGCTGACGACGCGGTGGCGGTAGACGTGGCCACGCGCACCACACCCACGCCAGGCAACGAAACCAGCTTCCTGCAGCAATTGCTGGGCAATGTCGGCCGGTTCAACCCGGGCGGCCCGATGGGCAACTCGACCGCGCCGCGCAGCAACTACTGAAGCAAACTAGGGCGCCACTCAGGCGAAGTGGCTCCAGCCCTTCGCAGCCAATGCGATGGGCTTGCCGTCCGTCCCGGTCACCGTCACCGCCACCTCCCCGGCGGCAAACGCACCGATCCGGGTTACTGCGATCCCGCACGCCGCCGCTGCCTCGCGGAGCGCCGCTTCTCGCGACTGCGGCACTGCCAGCAGCAATTCGTAATCGTCGCCGCCCGCCAGGCAACGCGCCAGCAGCCCCGGCTCCGCCGCAACTGCCGCGCGCGCCGCCGCGGACAGCGGCACACGCGCCGCCTCGATCGTGGCCGACACCCCCGCACCGCGGCAGAGATGGCCGAGGTCCTGCACCAGACCGTCCGAGACATCCATCGCCGCCGTGGCAATCCCGGCCAGGCGCAGACCAAGCCCGACACGCGGCTGCGGCAGGCGATAGCGCCCGGCAAGATACCCGTCGGCATCCGCCAGCCGACCGGTGGCCGCCAGCAGCCCCAACGCACCGTCGCCAATCGTGCCGGTCACCCACACACCGTCGGCCGGGCGCGCGCCGGTGCGGCGCAGGGCAGTGCCGGGGGCCACGGTGCCAAGGATGGTCAGCGACAGGCTGGTCGGACCCGGCGTGGAGGTGGTGTCGCCGCCCAGCAGGGCAATGCCGTATTCCCCCTGGTCGGCGGCCAGCCCGGCGGCAAAGCCCGCGAACCAGGCATCCGGCGTGTCGCGCCGCACCGAGACGGTCAGCAGGTAGCCGAACGGCGTCGCGCCCATCGCTGCGAGGTCGGAGAGGTTGGTGCGCAGCAGCTTGCGCGCGATGAGGTCGGGCGGGTCGTCGGGCAGGAAGTGGACGCCCTCCACCATCGCATCCGCCGCGATCACCATCTCGCGCCCCGGCGGTGGCGTGAACACCGCCGCATCGTCACCCAGGTCGAGCGCACCCGGCCCTGCCAGCGGACGAAAATGCTTGTATATCAGGGAGAATTCGGCAGGAACTGATGTCATGGCTGATTTCTCAGACCCGCCCACCGAGGCTTAGGCCGATGCCTCGCCCGGGAATTCCGCGGGCCGCAGCCGGCGGGCCAGGCGGTCGAGCACGCCATTGGCCATGTTCGGGATCTCGCCGTCGAAGAAGCCGTGGGCCACGTCGAGGTACTCGTTGATCACGACGCGGCCGGGCGGACCGTCGCTCATCCACAACTCAGCCGCCCCCGCGCGCAGCAGGGCGCGCAGCACTGGGTCCAGCCGCTCCATCGGCCAATCCGCAGACAGCGTCGCCGCCAGCATGCCATCGATCTCGTCCTGCTGGATGGTGGCGGTGCGCACGATGCGGGCGAACAGCGGCACGTTGGCATCCGGCGTGCGGCCGTCCTCGAACCCACTGCCGGGTTCGGCGCCCAGGCGATGGCGGACGAACTCGTCGATAACCCGTTCGGCGGAACTCTGCATCTGCTCCACCTGGAACAGCGCCTGCACCGCGGCCACGCGCGCCGAAGTACGCGGCCGCCCGCCGGACCCGGAGGGGCGCGGCGCGAAGGGCCGGGGCTTTGGCGCATCGGGGTTGGGCATGGTCAGGACGCGGCTCCCAGGAATCGCGCGGCACCGATCTGCAGCAGCGCGGCGGCGGCGGCCTCGGCGCCCTTGTTGTGCCCGTCCGAGCCCGAGCGGGCGATCGCCTGCGCCTCGCTCGCCACTGTCAGCAGCCCGTTGCCCAGGCTCAGCGAGTGGTCCAGCGCAACCCGGGTAAGCGCCTGCATCGCCTCGCGGCACACATGCTCGTAGTGGTCGGTCTCGCCCTTGACCACGCAGCCCAGCGCCACGAACCCGTCATAGGCGCGGTCCCCCTTTACCGCGAACTGGATCGCCGCCGCCAGTTCCAGCGCGCCGGCGACATCGAGCACGTCGGCGGTGCCGCCGGCCTCGGCGATGATGCGCAGCGCCCCGTCGCGGAGCCCGTCGACGATATGCGTATAGTAAGGCGCGCGCACGACCAGAACCCGGGGCGGGCGGCCGCCGATCCTCGGCGCGGAGGGCAGCTTGGCGTCGACTGTGCTCATGGCGGGTCCCGTCTCAGATGCCGTCGATCGGGCGCTGGTCGACGATGTTCAGGCCATAGCCCTCGATCCCCACGATGGTGCGCGGGTGGTTGGACAGCAGGATCATGTCGCGCACGCCAAGGTCGAGCAGGATCTGCGCCCCGATGCCGTAGTCGCGCAGTGTCTGGCGCGGCCGCTCCGCCGCCGCAAGTTGGCGCACCCGCTCCGAAATCGTGGTTGGCCGCATCTCGCGCAGCAACACCACGGCCCCGCGCCCCTCGCGCGCAATCATCGCCATGGAGTTGGTCAGCGCACCACGCGTCGTCTCGCCCAGCAGGTCGTTCAGCAGGTCGACGCCATGCATGCGCACCGGCACCGGCCCTGGGGCGGCGAGATCGCCCTTCACGAGCACCAGATGCTCGGCATGTTCAATGGTGTTCACATAGACAATCAGTTTCCACTCGCCGCCCACCGCATGGTTGAGCGTGCCCTCGGTCACCCGGCGTACCAGCCGCTCGGTGCGGCGGCGATGGGCGATCAGGTCGGCGATGGTGCCAAGCTTGAGGTTGTGGTGCTGGGCGAAGGTCACCAGGTCCGGCAGCCGGGCCATGGTGCCGTCGTCGTTCATGATCTCGCAGATCACGCCGGCGGGGCTCAGCCCGGCCAGGCGCGCGATGTCCACCGCTGCCTCGGTATGGCCGGCGCGCACCAGCGTGCCGCCCTCGCGCGCCATCAGCGGGAAGACATGGCCGGGGGTGACGATCTCCTCCCGCTTGCTCTCCGCATTGATCGCCACCGCGATGGTCCGCGCCCGGTCATGCGCCGAGATGCCGGTCGTCACCCCGTCGCGCGCCTCGATCGATACCGTGAAAGCAGTGGTGTGGCGGGTGCCGTTCGACTGGCTCATCAGCGGCAAGCCAAGCTGCTCCACCCGCTGGCGGGTCATTGCCAGGCAGATCAGCCCGCGGGCGTGCCGCGCCATGAAGTTCACCGCATCGGGTGTCGCAAATTGCGCGGGGATGACGAGGTCGCCCTCGTTTTCGCGGTCCTCGTCGTCGACCAGGATGAACATGCGCCCCGCGCGCGCTTCCTCGATCAGATCCTCGGCGGAGGCGAGGTACTGCGAGAGGGACTTGGTCAGGATCTGGCTCATCGCGTCTGCCTCAGGAGGAGTAGGCTGTAAGCCGGGCCACATAGCGCGCCACGGTGTCGATCTCGATATTGACCCGGTCGCCCGGCTTGAGAAGGCCGAAACCCGTTACCTCTGCCGTGTGCGGGATGATGTTCACGCCGAAGGTGTCGCCCTCGACTTCGTTTACCGTCAGCGACACGCCGTCGATCGCCACCGACCCCTTGGGCGCGATGAAACGCGCGATCGCCGAGGGAACGCGGAAGGTCCAGCGGACGGAGCCCTGGTCCGTGACCGCCGACACCACTTCGCCCAGCCCGTCGACATGCCCGCTCACGATATGTCCGCCCAATTCGTCGCCCACCTTCAGCGGGCGCTCCAGGTTCACCCGCGTTCCGGCCCCCCAGGTGCCCAGGGTGGTCTTCGACAACGTCTCGGCCGAGGCGGTCACCGCGAACCAGTCCGCCCCGAACTCCACCGCCGTGAGGCAACAGCCGTTGCAGGCGATCGAGGCGCCCAGTGGAATGCGCGCCATGTCCGCCCAGCCGGCCGGCACGCCGACCACCAGCCGCATGTCCTGCCCGCCGCCAATCGGCGTCACGGCACGCACCTCACCCAGCCCGGTGACGATTCCAGTGAACATCAGGCTTTCGCTCCCGTCGCTGCGTCGCTCGCGCGAACATACTCGCTGAGCAGGTCCGCGCCCACCGCCCGGCTGCCGACCCGCTTGAAGTGCTGCATCTGCGCCAGGCGCTCCACCCCGAAGGCCTGCGCCGCCGGCCAGCCGTCGCCGCCCATCACGGTGGGGGCGTGGAACCAGGCGAGCCGGTCCACCAGGTCGTCGCGCAGCAGCGCTGCCGCCAGCTGGGCGCCGCCCTCGGCCAGCAGCCGGGTGATCCCCCGCTCGGCCAATGCCTCCAGCCCCTGGCGCAAATCCACCCCGGCCGGCGAATCCCCCACGCGCAGCACGACCACGCCCGCCGATTCCAGGGCTGCTTCCCGGTGCGGATCGACGGTTCCGCCCGCCAGCACCCAGGTCGGCACCGATGAGGCAGTGGCCACCAGCCGGCAGGTCAGCGGCAGGCGCAAACGGCTGTCGGCCACCACGCGCACCATCGGCAGGCTCTTGAAGCCGGGAATGCGGCAGGTGAGGTCCGGGTTGTCAGCCAGAACCGTGCCCACGCCGACCAGGATCGCGTCATGGCGCCCACGCAGGGCATGGGACATGCGCCGCGCCGGCTCGCCGGTGATCCACTGGCTCTCGCCGCCGCGCGTGGCAATCCGCCCATCGAGCGTGGAGGCAAGCTTCAACGTCACCAGCGGTCGGCTGCGCTGCACGCGGCTGAAGAAGCCGGCCACTACGTCGCTGGCCTCCTCTGCGAGCACGCCCACCTCGACGGCAATCCCCGCGGCGCGCAGCCGGGCCAGCCCCGCCCCGTTCACCCGCGGATCAGGGTCGCGCACCCCCACCACCACGCGCGCCACGCCGGCGGCAATCAGCGCATCGGTGCAGGGCGGGGTGCGGCCATGGAAGCAGCAAGGTTCCAGCGTCACGTAGGCAGTGGCACCGCGCGCCGCCGCCCCGGCCATCGCCAGCGCCTGCGGTTCCGCATGCGGCCGCCCGCCTTGCGCCGTGGTCGCGCGCCCGATCACCCGCCCATCCTTGACGATCACGCAACCGACCGAGGGGTTCGGCCAGGTGCGCCCATTGCCGCGGCGCGCCAGTGCCAGTGCTGCGCGCATATGTCCGGTGTCGTCGGCCGGAATACTCATGGCTTGGGCGCAGGCTCCGGCACGCCATCGCCCTCCTCGGCGCCGAGCTTGTCCAGGAAGGTCTCAAAATCCTTGGCCTCGCGAAAATCGCGATACACCGAGGCGAAACGGACATAGGCGACCTCGTCCACCTCGCGCAGAGCGGCCATCACCGCCTCGCCAATCTGCTTGGAAGAAACGTCGCTCTCACCGGAGGCCTCCAGCTGGCGGACAATGCCGTTCACAATCCGCTCCAGCCGCTCCTCGCCCACCGGGCGCTTGCGCACCGCCACGCGAACGGAGCGCACCAGCTTGTCGCGGTCGAACGGCACCCGCCGCCCATCGGCCTTCACCACCACCAATTCGCGCAACTGCACGCGCTCGATCGTGGTGAAGCGCTGCGTGCAGGCGGGGCAGAAACGACGCCGGCGAATGGTCATGCCGTCGTCGCTCGGCCGGCTGTCCTTCACCTGGGTCTCATCATGGCCGCAGAAGGGACAGCGCATCGGCGTGGATTACTCTGCGACGTTCAGTTGGGCGTAGATCGGGAAACGGGCGCATAGGTCCTTCACGCGAGCGCCCACGGCCGCCTCGATCACATCGTTCGTGCCGTCGTTGGAGGCGGCGAGCCCGTCGAGCACTTCGCCGATCATCGCCCCGATCTGCCGGAATTCCGCCACCCCAAAGCCCCGCGTCGTGCCGGCTGGTGTGCCGAGGCGCACGCCGGAGGTGATGGCGGGCTTCGCCGGGTCGAACGGGATGGCGTTCTTGTTCGCCGTCATGTGCGCGCGTTCCAGGCTCGCCTCGGCGGCCTTGCCAGTGACACGCTTGGGCCGCAGATCGACAAGCATCAGATGGCTGTCCGTACCGCCGGTCACGATCGCCAACCCCTGCTCGACCAGCGCGGCGGCCAGCGCGCGGGCGTTGTCCACCACGGCCTGCTGGTAGGCCCGGAATTCCGGCCGCAGCGCCTCGCCGAAGGCCGCGGCCTTGCCGGCGATCACATGCATCAGCGGCCCGCCCTGCAGCCCCGGGAATACCGCCGAATTGAACTTCTTGCCCAGCTCCGGGTCGTTCGACAGGATCATTCCGCCCCGCGGCCCGCGCAGCGTTTTATGCGTCGTCGTCGTCACGACGTGGGCGTGCGGCAGCGGGCTCGGGAACACGCCGGCAGCGACCAGGCCCGCGAAATGCGCCATGTCCACCATGAACAGCGCGCCCACCTCATCGGCCACCCGGCGGATGCGCGCGAAATCGATCACCCGCGGATAGGCGGACCCGCCGGCGATGATCAGCTTCGGCTTCTCGGCGCGGGCCAGCGATTCGAGCTGGTCGTAGTCCAGCAGCCCGTCCTCGCGCCGCACGCCATACTGCACGGCGCGGAACCACTTGCCCGACAGGTTCGGCGCCGCGCCGTGCGTCAGGTGCCCGCCAGCATCCAGGCTCATGCCCAGGATGGTGTCGCCGGGCTTGATCAGCGCCAGGAACACCGCCTGGTTCGCCTGCGCGCCGGAATGCGGCTGCACGTTGGCATAGGCGCAGCCGAACAACAGTTTCGCCCGCTCGATCGCCAACGTTTCGGCAATGTCGACTTCGACGCAGCCGCCGTAGTAGCGCCGGCCGGGATAGCCCTCGGCATACTTGTTGGTCAGAACCGAGCCCTGCGCCTCCATCACCGCGGCGGAGACGATGTTCTCGCTGGCGATCAGCTCGATGCCGTCCTGCTGGCGCACCAGCTCGCGCCCGATGGCGGCGGCCAGTTCGGGGTCGGTTTCGGCCAGGCTGGCGCTGAAGAAGCGCTGCAACGAGCCATGATTGGCGCGGTCGTTCATGCCCACTCCTCTGGGTGCGGGGAAAGACGCGGGTTTAAACGGTTGTGCCCTGCACCGCGAGGGATTTGCCCTCGCCGGCTTTCAGGGGCGTCAGCTTGTCCAGCCGCTGCGTGTGGCGCCCGCCCTCGAATGACGTGGCCAGGAACACGCGCAGGATCTCCCGCGCCATCGCCTCGTCGATCAACCGCGCGCCCATGGCGATCACGTTGGCATCGTTGTGCTCGCGGCAGAGCCGTGCCGTAGCGGTCTCGCTGGCCACGGCGCAGCGGATGCCGGGATTGCGGTTGGCGGCCATCGCCATGCCAACACCGGACCCACAGATCAGCACGCCGCGCTGCGCCCGCCCAGCCTCCACCGCCGCACACACGGCATGGGCGTAATCGGGATAGTCCACGCGGCCGTCGTCATGTGTGCCCAGGTCGATCACGTCATACCCGGCCGCGCGCAACCCGTCCGCCAGGGCGCGCTTCAGCGCGGGTCCGGCATGGTCGCAGCCGATGGCGATGGTGGGCAGCGGCTCTGTATCCATGCTTGTCACTTATCACGCGCCCGTGCGCGCCGGGAATTGCCCGCGCCGTCCCCAGCCGCAATGCCGCCATGTTCCGGCGTGGGGCGGCGTTGGCAAACCGCGCGACGCTGGCCAGTATGCCGCCACATCCAGGGGGACCAAACGACCATGCGCATTCTCGTGCTCGGCGCCGGCGGCATCGGCGGCTACTTCGGCGGACGCGCGGCGGCCGGCGGCGCCGACGTCACCTTCCTGGTCCGCGCCAAGCGCGCCCAGCAGATTGCCGCAAGCGGCCTGGTCATCAAAAGCCCGCTTGGTGACGCCACCATCGTCGCCAAGACGGTGCTGGCCGAGAACGTACAGCCGGGCTGGGACGCGATCATTCTCTCCTGCAAGGCCTATGACCTCGACAGCGCCATCGACGCGATCCGCCCCGCCGCACCCGGCGCGAAAATCATCCCGCAGCTGAACGGCATGAAGCACCTTGACCGGCTGGAGGCCGAATTCGGCGCCGATGCAGTGCTCGGCGGCATGACCGGCATCGCCGTGACGCTCGACGACGACGGCACCGTGCGCCACCTGAACAACATGGCCAGCTTCGGCTATGGCCCCCGCACGCCGTCTCAGGCCGCGTTTTGCGATGCGCTGCAGCCGCATCTGGCGAAAGGCGGCTTCGACCTCGCCAATTCGCCCGAGATCATGCAGGTCATGTGGGAGAAATGGGTCTTCCTCTGCTCCATCGCCGGCATGAACTGCCTGTTCCGCGGCAATGTCGGAAGCATCGTCAGCGCGACCGAGGACGCTGCAAGCCTGATGCTGGCCATGGTCGACGAATGCACCGCTGTCGCCACCGCCGCCGGCTTCAAGCCCCGTTCCCCGGCCGACACCCGCGCCCGCACCCAGCTTTCCGACCCCAAAGGCCAATGGATGGCCTCCATGCTGCGCGACCTGCAGAAGGGCGGCGCAGTCGAGGCCGACCACGTGGTGGGCGACATGCTGGCCCGCGCCAAGGCGTTCGGCACCCCGCATACCCTCCTGTCGGTCGCCTACACCCACCTCAAGGTGTATGAGGCGGCCCGGATGCGAGATTGAGCGACAGCTTCTGCTTGCGGGCGGCCGCACGCGCCGCGATCCGGCCCGCGATCCATGCCATAATGGGTCTGCGAAGATACAGCAGGGTCGCCAGGAGCCAGATGCCCAGCGCTCCCATGCCGAGATACCAACTGAGCATGCCCCCTCCTACCGCACCGCCGGCAACGCGGCGAGGAACGCCGGCACGCGGGCCAGCGCATCGGCTCGCGCCGCCGGATCGCCGCCAACATGCACCAACCCGTCGCCGCGCTGGCTGGAAGGAATGTTGCGCAACTGCCGCACCGGGATGTCCACGTCGAAATTATGAAAGGCGTCTGGATACGCGACGAAAGTCACCACCGCCCCCGACGCCTCCGCCGCCGCGCGGCAGGGGCCGATCGGCGTCCAATCATCCGCCTCGCCATGCAGCACCAGCAGCGGCGCCACCGGCCGCCAACCGCCCGGTATTGCTCGCCGGCAGCCCGGGTAGAACGCCACCAGCCCGCGGATCAGCGCGCCATCCCGCGCCTCGGGATCGTGCGCGGCGGCCAGCACCGTGCTTCCGCCGTCAGACCAGCCCATCAGCACCACGCCACCCGGCGGCGTCCCGGGCTGCGCGGCCAGCCACCGCGCAGCCGCCAGCGCGTCGCGCCGCCGCAGTCCACCCGCCGTCACGGCGCGGGCGGCCTCCCGGCACTGGGACCCCAGCCCGCGCGAACCGAAACTGTCGGGAAACAACACGATATGCCCACGCCCGCGCAGCACCTCGCCCCATTGCTTATCGCGCTGCACATAGGGCCCGCCGCAACCATGCAGCGCCACGATTGCCGGCGCCACGGCTGCCCCCCCTTCGGGCAGCAGCAACTCCGCCCGCAGAACGGTGCCGTCCGGCCCCGGCAGGGTCACGGTCTCGCCGTGGGCGGAGGTGGCGATCAGCAGCAGGATCAGCACTAGCATACGCATGCGCTACCCTACCCCATCGCGCGCCGCCCGATCCAGAGTGCCGGCAGGAAGCACGCCGCCTGCAACACCACGATCAGCGGTGCCGTGGCCACGTCGAGGTGGAAGCTCGCCAGCACTCCCAGCACGCTCGCGCCATTCGATACACCGGCGGCCACGCCGATCATCGCATCGAACCGCCGCGTCGCAACGAAGCCGATCGCCCCGGGCGCGATCAGCATCGCCACCACCAGCACGATCCCCGCCGCCGCCAGCGCCGCCACGATCACCAGCGCGAGGCCCACCAACAGCGCGATCTCCAGCCGCCGGGCATCCAGCCCGATCGCCCGCGCATGCCCGGGATCGAAGCACACCAGGAACAGGTCCCGCCGCCGCAGCAACGCCATTACCACCACCGGCACCACCACCAGCGCCGTCTCCGCCACCTCGCGCCAGGTCACGCCCAGCACATTGCCGAACAGCACGTGGTTCAGGTGCTGGTCGGTATCCACCTTCACGAACAGCACCAGCCCGGCGGCGAACATGCCGGCGAATACGATGGCCAGCACCGCATCCTCGCGCACCCGCGAATTGCGCCGAATGTATCCCGTCGCCAGCGCGCAGCCGAGCCCCGCCACCAGCGCCCCCAGTTTCATCGGCAGCCCGCCAACATGCGCCAACACGATCCCCGGCAGCACCGCGTGTGAAATGGCGTCACCCATCAGCGACCAGCCCTTCAGCACGAGGTAGCATGACAGCACCGCGCAACCGGCACCCACCAGCACCGCCACGATCAGCCCGCGTACCATGAACTCATGCGCCAGCGGCGCTGCAAACCACTCGATCACCGGCTGGCTCCCCCGGGCGACCGGGCCCGCGCCTGCCGCCACGCCGCCAGCCGCCCATGCTTTGGCGCGAAGGCGAAGGCCGCCAGGAACACCAGCGTCTGCGCCACTACAATCAGCCCGCCCGTCGCGCCATCGAGAAAATAGCTGACATAGGCCCCAACCGCCGCCGTCGCCGTGCCGATCACCACCGCCAGCACCAGCATCCGCCCGAAGCGGTCGGTCAGCAGATAGGCCGTCGCCCCCGGCGTCACCACCATCGCAATCACCAGGATCGCGCCCACCGTTTGCAAAGCCGCGACCGTGCAGGCGCTCAGCAGCACGAAGAACAGCACTCGCAGCCGCCACGGGCTGAGCCCCACCGCCCGCGCGTGGCTCGCGTCGAAGAACGCCAGCATCAGGTCGCGCCAGCGCAGCAGCAGCACGAACAGGGCGCCCGCGGCGATCGCCACCACCTGCACCACATCCTCGTCGGCGATCGCCAGCACATTGCCCATGATGATGGTTTGCACGCTCACCGAAGCCGGGTTCACCGATACGATCAGCAGCCCGATGGCGAACATCGTGGTGAACACCAGCCCGATCGTCGCATCCTCGCGCAGCACCGTCACCCGCTGCACGGCCGCCATCGCCAGCGCCGCCAGCAACCCCGCCGCAAATGCCCCGGCCGCGTAAGGCAGCTTCACCAGATACGCCACCGCCACCCCCGGCACCACCGCGTGCGACAGCGCATCGCCCATCAGCGCCCAACCCTTCAGCACCAGATAACACGACAGGAACGCGCAAACGCCGCCCACCAGCGCACTCACCCAGATGGCGCGCGCCATGTAGGAGTAGGAGAAAGGTTCAAGCAGAAGCTCGATCACTTCGCCGCTGGCCCCTGCCCCGGCGGCACCACCGCCTGCTGCCCGCGCGCCCCGTAAAGCACCAGCGGCCGCTCGTCGTCGGTCAGCACCGTCACATGTCGCGCATCGGCGTCGTCATGAAGGTCCGAACCCCCGAGCCGCACATGCCGCAGCGCCGCCCCAAAAGTGCGCGCCAGGTTCTCGGCCGTGAACGTCGTCTCGGTCGGCCCGAACGCCAGCACGGTGCGGTTGAACAGCACTACCTGGTCGCAGAACTCCGGCACGCTGCCGAGATTGTGGGTGGAGACCAGCATCAGCCGCCCCTCGTCGCGCATCTCGCGCATCAGCCCCACGATCGCCTGCTCGGTGGTCAGGTCGATGCCGGTAAATGGCTCGTCCAGCAGGATCACCTTGGCCCCCTGCGCCAGCGCACGCGCCAGGAAGGCCCGCTTCTTCTGCCCGCCGGAAAGCTCGCCGATCTGCCGCTGCCGCAGGTCCGCCATCCCGACGCGCGCCAGCGCCGCATCCACCGCCGCCCGGTCCGCCGCGCGCGGTATGCGCAGCAGCCCCATGTGCCCGTAGCGCCCCATCATCACCACGTCCTCGACGAGAACCGGAAAGTTCCAGTCCACCTCCTCGCTTTGCGGCACATAGGCGACCAGCCCGAGCTTCAGCGCCTGCCCCACCGGCAGCCCGCCGATGCGGATGGTCCCGCCGCCGGTGGGCACGAACCCCATCAGCGCCTTGAACAGGCTCGACTTGCCGGAGCCGTTTACCCCCACCAGCGCGCAGATCGTCGGCCGGTCGAGCGTGAACGAGGCACGTTCCACGGCAGCCACCCCATTGCCATACCGCACGCTGACATCGGACACGGTCAGCGAAGCACTTTGATCCCCGGTCAAGTGCCAAACCCTCGGGCGATCGTCTCCACCGTCACCTCCAGCAGCTTTAGGTAGGTCGGCACCGGCCCCTCCGGCCCGCTCAAGGAATCGACATACAGCTCCCCGCCGTAGCGCGCGCCCGTCTCCCGCGCTACCTGCCGCGCTGGCTTGTCGCTGACCGTGCTTTCGCTGAACACCACCGGCACCTTGTTGCGCCGCACGATGTCGATCAGCCGGCGAATCTGCTGCGGGGTCCCCTGCTGGTCGGCGTTGATCGGCCACAGATAGGCCTCACGCAGCCCGAAATCGCGCGCCAGGTAGCTGAACGCACCCTCGCTGGTCACTAGCCAGCGCTGCACGTCCGGGATCCGCGACAGCCGGGCGCGCAACGGCGCCTCGATCGCCCGTACCTGCCCCGTATAGGCCTGCGCGTTCGCGGCATATGCCGCCGCATTCGCCGGGTCGAGCGCCGCAAGCGCCCTGCGGATGTTCTCGATGTAAATCAGCGCCGAACTCGGCGACATCCAGGCATGGGGGTTGGGCTTGTCCAGGTACGGCCCCTCACGGATCGGCATCGGCACCACGCCGTCCGATACCACCGCACTCGGCACACCCTTCGCGGTATCGACGAACCGCTCGAACCAGCGCTCCAGATTCATCCCGTTCCACAGCAGCAGGTCCGCCCCCTGCCCGCGCACCACATCCTGCGGCGTCGGCTGATAGTCATGGATCTCCGCCCCCGGCCGGGTGATCGATTCCACCGTTGCGGCATCGCCCGCCACGTTGGCGGCGATGTCCTGGATGATGGTGAAGGTGGTTGCCACCTTCGGCTTCCATCCTGCCGGCCGCGGCGCCTGCGCGATGGCCTGCCCGCCAAGGCCGGCACCCAGCGTTGCCAGCAGAAGCCGGCGCGATACCCTTAACCGCATGCATTCCCCCGTGCGTCGTGTGCAGTAGCCAGGTGACCATTCGCAGCCGCCACCCGATCATGTCTCCAGAACACCAATATGATGCCGAGGCTACATTTTTTGCAAGCCCGTGCGACAGGCCGCACATCCAGTTGATCCGTCACCGCCATTTCGCCATGGTGCGCCGAGCCCAGGAGAGCCGAGTGCCGCCCCGCCCCCCCACTTCACCGAAATCCGCAGCGCCAAAGCCCGCCGCGCCCACGCGCAGCCCCCAGCCCGACATGCCCGCCGAGCCCACCCAGGCCGGCCGCTTCGAACAGGCGCGCCGCGTCCAGTCGATGGCGCTGCTGGAGGATTACGCCGAGCTGATCGCCGACCTGCACGCCACCGCCGGCGAGGCCCGCGCCACCGATATCGCGCGCCGCCTCGGCGTCACCCACGCCACCGCCATCAAGGCCATTACCCGCCTCAAGCGCGAGGGCCTGGCCACCGCTCGCCCCTATCGCGGCGTGTTCCTGACCGAGGAGGGCGAGCACCTCGCCGCGCGTGTGAAAACCCGCCACCGCCTGGTCGTGGATGTCCTGCGCGCCATCGGCGTCCCCGCCGAAGCCGCCGAACAGGACGCCGAAGGGATCGAGCACCACGTCAGCGACATCACGCTGGCGGCGTTTGCCCGGTTCCTCGCCAATGCTCGGACAACGTAAGCCTAAAACGGAAGCAGGCCGGATGCTCCCCATCCGGCCTGCTCCTACATCGCTTCGCCCGGACCAGCCCCTACGCGACTGGCTTTTCCGCCTGTCGTGTTTTCGCAAGCGAATAAAGGATACCGCCCAGGATCATCGCCAGAGTCACCCCTAGCGAGATCGCCGGGTCCACCTTCCCGAAGATCTGGTTCCAGAAAATCTTGCCGCCGATGAAAACCAACACAAGGGCGAGCGCATACTTCAGGTAGTGGAAGCGATGGACCATCGCCGCAAGCGCGAAATAGAGCGCGCGAAGACCAAGGATGGCCATGATGTTCGCCGTGTAGACAATGAATGTGTCGGTGGTGATGGCAAAGATCGCCGGCACGCTGTCCACCGCAAAGATCAGGTCGGCGATGTTGATGACAATCAGCGCCAGCATCAGCGGCGTCGCCCACACCACCATCTTGCCAGACACCGGGTGCGGCCGCCGGATCAGGAATTTCTCGTCATGCAACTCGTCCGTGACCCGCATGTGCTTGCGCATGAACTTGACAACCGGGTTCTTCGACACGTCCGGGTCGCTCTCCGGCACCACCATCATCTTGATGCCGGTGGCAATCAGGAAGGCGCCGAACAGGTAGAGGAGCCAGCTGTATTCCTGCACCAGCGCCGCACCGATGCCGATCATCAGCCCGCGCAGCAAAATAACGCCGACGATGCCCCACACCAGCGCGCGATACTGATACTTCCGCGGGATGGCGAAGAAAGTGAAGATCAGGCTGATGACAAAGACGTTGTCGATCGACAGCGCCTTCTCGATGAAGAACCCGGTGAAATACGTGATCCCGGCATGCGTGTTGTCCGATGTGACGATGTGCCCCGCCTCATACGCCCACCAGATCGCACCGCCATACAGCACGGCAAAACCGATATAGAACAAGGACAGCCGCAGGCTCTCGGCAATGCCCAGCTCCTTGTCCTTCTTGTTCAGGACGCCAAGATCGAACGTCAGGAGCAGAACGACCACCGTGAGGAAGGCAGTCCACATCCAGATCGGCTTGCCGATCCACTCCAGGAACAGCCACTCCATCAACAATCTCCGGCATTGGAACAACGGGCAGCTTTCACCGGCGTGTGATGACGCTCCCGGCAACATCCGTCAAGCTGTCATCAGGTATAGTTCAGCCCCCATTACAAAGGTTTCAGAAAAGATTTCGTCCAGTACGTAAGAATGATGACCCCAGCCCGTAAAAAGAATGATAACCCGATGAACTCGTGCGGAGCGCCCCGGTGCCCGCCGTCCGCCGTCCGCCGTCGCCAGTTATTCGCCAGGAGCGCGCTCATGTCGATCACCACCATCGCAACACATGTCCAGCCAGGCTCGCCGACCGAGGTCGAAAGGCGCCTCGCGCCGGCGCTGACGCTGGCCGAAACCTTCGGCGCATATCTCTCCACCCTGGTCTTCGCCATCGACGGCACCGACGCCCCCGAAGCAGCCAGCGCGGCACAGGCGGGCGATCTGGCCGCGCGGCGCGGCGTGCGGGGCGAGGTTCGGGCGCGCACCTCTTTCGCCTACGGTGCCGGCGAGGTCTTCGCCGACCAGGCGCGCGTCAGCGATCTCTCTGTGGTCTCGCTCGATCTCGCACTCGGCATGCCCGGACGGCTCCTGCTCTCCGCCGCCGCCTTCTCCAGCGGCCGCCCGGTGCTGATGGTGCCCGAGGCGTCCGGCCTGCCCCGCATGCCGAAGCGCGTGCTGGTGGGATGGGACGCTTCGCCCGCCGCCGCCCGGGCCGTCGCGGGCGCCCTGCCCTTCATCCGCCAGGCGGACGATACAATCGTTGCCACCGTCACCGAGGATACAGCCCTGCGCCCTGGCCAGTCCGGTATAGAGTTGACGCATCTGCTTGCCCGGCACGGCGCCCGCGCGTCCTTCACCGCGATACGCGCCGATGGACGCGGCATCCTGGCGTCCCTGACGGACTTTGCGCGGGAGCACTCGGCCGACCTTCTGGTGCTCGGCATCGTGCGGCACTCGCCAGTGCACGACCTGGTCTTCGGCAGCGCAACGGCCGCCCTGTTCCAGGGTGCGGCCGGTCTGCCCTGCCTCGTCGCATCATAGTCGGGCAGAGCCCGCAAACACTCTTCAGGCCGCACCACCCCCCTGCAGCAACACCGGTTTGCAGGGGGGGGCGGGTCACAAATTCAGATAACGCCTTTTCTCTTCAGCTCCTGGAAGGTCGCCTCGTCGATCCCCAGCAGGTCCTGCAACACCTCGCTGGTGTGCTCGCCCAGCAGCGGCGGCGCGATGCGATAATCGGGCGGCGTTTCCGACAGCCGAACGGGGTTGGCAATCACCGTCACCGCCTGGCCGCTGGAGTGCTTCATCTGCACCTCCATCCCGCGCGCCTTCACATGCGGGTCGTCGAACACCTGCTTCAGCGTGTTGATCGGCCCGCACCCGATCTTCAGCCCCTCCAGCTGCTCCACCCATGCCTCGGTCGTCTGCTTCTGCATCACCGGCGTCAGCGTGTCCGTCACCAGCTGGCGGTTGGCCACCCGCGCCGGGTTGGTCGCGAACCGCTCGTCAGCCAGCAGCGCCTCCAGCCCGAACGCCTCGCAGAACCGCTTGAACGTCGCGTCGTTGCCCACGCTCAAAACCATGTAGCCGTCCTTGGTCGGGAACACCTGGTACGGCACGATATTCGGATGCTGGTTGCCCAGCCGCTCCGGATTTTCCCGGGTCGCCAGGAAGTTCATCCCCTGGTTCGCCAGCCACGCCACATGCGTGTCCAGCATGCCGATATCCACCTGCTGCCCCTGCCCCGTCCGCTCGCGGTGGCGCAGCGCCGCCAAAATGCCGATGCAGCCGTACAACCCCGCGAACAAATCCGCCACCGGCACGCCCACCTTCTGCGGCAGCCCATCAGGCTCTCCGGTCAGGCTCATCACCCCGCCCATTCCCTGGATCAGGCTGTCATAACCCGGCCGCGGCGCATACGGCCCGGTCTGTCCGAACCCAGTGATCGAGCAATAGATCAGCCCGGGAAACTCGCCATGCAGCTGCTCATACCCCAGCCCGTACTTGGCCAGCGCGCCAACCTTGAAGTTCTCCACCAGGATATCGGTATCTGCCAGCAGCAGCTTGGCGATCGCCTGCCCCTCAGGCGTCGCGATATCCAGCGTCACCGAGCGCTTGTTGCGGTTCACCCCTATGAAATAGGCGCTCTCCCCGGTCCCCGGCATCACCGGCGGCGCGAAGCCGCGCGTATCGTCCCCGGTCCCGGGCCGCTCGATCTTGATCACCTCCGCCCCCAGGTCGCCGAGCATCTGGGTGCAGGTGGGTCCAGCCAGCACGCGGGTGAGGTCGAGAACCCGCAGACCCTTAAGCGGACCGTGGGCATCCTTGATGTTCATGATCGACTATCCATTTTCGGGGCCATCGTGGCGATCCATGTTCCGCACATGTCTCGATCAAACGCCAGCGTATATATCCGCCAAGGGCACAGGCAAACCCCGCAGCGGACATACGCTACGAAACGGCATGCCCCATGGCCCGAAAAACAGCAACGGTCGCCGGATTGCTCCGGCGACCGCTCCCGTATCCGCAAGGGTCCGGCGGTTCAGGCCGCCGCGCGGTTCCGACGGCGCAACAGGCCAAGACCCAGCAGCCCGGTGCCGAACAGCGCCATGGTGGCAGGCTCCGGCGTCGGGATCTGCCCGGTGATCTCGGCCACCAGCTTCGTCTCGATCGCGGCGCTGAAGTCCGCGAAGGTGTCGGCCGCCAGGGTGAAGCTGTTGGCGCCGCCCTGGATGTTGTTCTCGTAGAACGCGAGCAGCCCGACTTCGCCCAGGATCGGCAGGCCGTTGATGGTGGTAATGCCCGCCGCCAGCGCCGCGTCGCGCGCCGTCGCGGTATCAATGCCGTTGTTCTGCGCACCATCGCCGGAGACGTCGATCACGTTCTTCGCGCCGTCGAAGGCGTTGGCGCCGAACAGCGGCACGGCGAAGCTCAGCGCGCTGCCTGGGGCCGTCTGGCCGGAGAAGGCACGCGTCAAGGCAGCGATCGCGGTTGCGAAGTTCTGCGACGACGTCGCGTTGGTGAGATGGGTAAAGATCAACGACTCGCTTTGCTGGGCTGCACCCGACCACTGGATGACGTTCACCGCGATGCCCCCCGACGTACCGGCGATCGCCGCATGCACCGTGCCGCTGTTGAACGCGTTGACGTAGCCCTGCATCTGCAAGGCGTACTCGTTGGCGTCCACGCTACCGGAAACGTCGATCAGCAGCGAAAGCTCCATGCCCACCGGCGTGAGAGCAGCCTGCGCCGGCACCGCGGCAAGCATCCCGGCCGCAAGAGCGGCTCCAGCCAGCATCGTCAACCTGAACGAGTTTTGCATCAGTTCCATCCTTAACCTAAAGCCATGATCGCATCGCCGAACCCGGCACCGTGCCGAAATCGACACGGTCAACAGCCTGCGGTCACATAAGCAAGTTCCGTACCAGGAAAAAACGCATACGATTATCAACAGGTTGCGAATGGAGATCGGGCGGAAATAGCCGAACTGTAAAGCGAAACGACGAGTCGGCTGCCAAAACCCGAAAAACCGTCGCAATCCTTTACACCTGCATGCGCTCCAACCGCCCTTCCCGCCGCATCGGCACCCGCATCGTCCCGCTTTTCCCACGCCCCGGCGCCACAGGGACCGCAAGGCGGCACACCCAGCGAGCCCGCAACGGCCCCCATTGAAGGTCACCGCCGACCGCGCCCAGAACGACGGCACGTGCCCAGCGTGCTCGCCACGGTGATCCAACGCCCCCAACGGCTCCCGATCGAAGGAAGCGCGTCCTCAAGCCAACAGAACCTGCGCGCACGCGCCTGTCCCAAGGCACCGGTTTAAAAAGGCAGCACGTCCTGCACCGCACGCTTCACCCGCCCGCCCGCCCGACGTGCCACGTCCGCCGCGTCGCGCCCCATGGTGCGCACCCGCGCCGCCCACAGCCCGGAGGAATCCAGTTCGACATCCCCAGCACCCACCCGGTTGCCGTTCAGGCGGACCGCCCCCCCAGCCAGGTGCCGCACCAGCGCATGCGGCCGCCCCGAGCCGTTCTCCAGCACCGTGCCCCGAACGTCGACCTCCGCCGTGCCCCACAGGTCGCGCGTCTCGATTGCCGCATCCGCCGCCGCTAATGGCCTGCGCGCGAACACGCTGTCCCGCACCAGCAGGCTCCCACCCGCCAGCGCCACCATCCGCCCGGCCGCGCCGCCCGCCCCGTCCTCGAACCGGCTGTCCACAACCTCCGTCCGCGTCGCCCACGCCCGCACCATGTCGCAGGCCCGCGCATCGGTGAAAACGCTCCGTTCGATGCGCAACCGCGCCAGCCTCCCGGCCTGCAGGGTCGCCACACAGCGCGGCCCGGCAGCCGCCCCGTTGCGCTCAAACCGGCTGTCCAATACTGCGATCTCATCGTCAGGCTGGTCCGCCGCCAGAATGCCAGACTGGTTGTTCACGAACCGGCTATGGGCCACCACCAGCCCCCGGCCCTCGGCGCGAATCCCCGCTCCGTTGCCATCGCCCACCCGCACCCGCGTGAAGGTCAGGTGCCGGATTGTCACCGCCTGCCCCATCACCACGAACAGCGCCTTGCCCTGGCAGGCCGTATCGCTCAGAACAGCCGGCGTGGCCGGGTCCTCGGGCCCGGTGATCACGATCCGGCTCTGCGGCCACACCGCGCAGTCGAAGTATTCCCCCGGCGCAATGACAACCGTGTCCCCATCCCGCGCCGCCCGCGCGGCCTGGCTCGGCGCCTCGAACGCCTGCCCCGGCCCCACGCGCAGCACCTCCGCCGCCACCCCCACCGGCATCAACCCAGCCAGCAGGCAGGCGGCGACAGTGCGCAGGATGGTCACTTACCTGGCCTTCAGCTCCATGCCGGCCAGCGCCTCCGGCAGCTTCGCCATCGCCGTATGGTCCTGCCCCGGCCCCAGCAGCGTCGAAGCCGCCGACCACAGCTCCCGGCACTGCGCAGCGAACGGTGCCGGCACCACCCCACCGCGCGCCAGCTCCAGCGCGATCGACAGGTCCTTCACCATCAGCTCCAGCGAGAACCCGGAATCGAACTGGCGCGACAGCACGAACTGCCGAAACTTCTTTTGTGTCGAATTGTTCATCCCCGTCGACGCATTGATCACATCGGTCATCAGCCCCGGATCGAGCCCGAACTTCTGCCCGATCAACAAAGCCTCGATCCCGATCAGGAACCCGCCGGCACTGACCAGGTTGTTCAGTGCCTTCATCGCCTGCCCGGCGCCGACCTCGCCGCATCGCGTGATCGTCGTGCCCATCGCCGCCAGCACCGGCCGCGCCCGCTCGATCGCGTCAGCCGGCCCGCCGACCATGATCGCCAGTTCCCCGGTCCGCGCCCGCGCCACGCCGCCCGAAACCGGCGCGTCGATCAGCACGCACCCCGCCGCCGCCACCCTGGCCGCCAACGCCTGCGTCACCGCCGGCTGGCCGGAAGTCATGTCGACCACGATGCTGCCTGGCTTCAACCCGGCCAGCACATGGTCCGCACCATCCGCCAGAACGGTGGCGACATGGCCGCTCGTCGGCAGCATCGTCACCACCACATCGGACGCTGCCGCGAGCTGCGCCAACGTATCCGGTGCCGACCCACCTAGTTGCTGGACGAAGTTGTGCGCCACCTCGCGCCGCGCGTCGGCGACCGCGACAGTGAACCCGCCTTTCAGCAGGTTCGCCGCCATCGGCCAGCCCATGTTGCCGACGCCCACGAAACCGACGGATGTGCTCATGCGGCGTCGATCTCCTTGAACACCCCGTCCGCCACCTTGAACGCGTCCAGCCCCGCCGGAATGCCGGCATAGATGCACGCCTGCAACAGGATCTCCTTGATCTCGTCCCGGCTCACCCCGTTGGTCAGCGCGCCGCGCAGATGCAGCTTCAGCTCGTTCGGCCGGTTCAGCGCCGTCAGCATCGCTAGGTTCAGCATCGAGCGATGCTTGCGGTCCAGCCCCGGCCGCGTCCACACGTCGCCCCAGCAATACTCCGTGACCAGCTTCTGGAAATCGACCATGAAATCGCTGGCATTCGCGATGGAGTTGTCGACGTAGTCCGGCCCCAGCACCGCGCGCCGCACTTCCAGCCCCTGTGCGAATAGCTTGGACGAGAACTCCGCCCGCCGCTTCGGCGCGCGCGCCGCCACTGCCTTGCCCCTCACCGCCGCCGGCTTCGCCCCCACATTCTTCGCGGCGGCCTTCTTCACGGCCGGCTTCTTCGTGGTCTTCGCGACGGCCTTCGCCATGGCGGCTCTCCCTGCTTCGATGATTGTTGCACCGCAGGGATTGCCAGCCGCCGCGCCAATCGGCAAGCAGATTGGAACAACCCGGAGGAAGAAGCGATGCCCGCCCCGCTCTACGAGGTCTTCGCCCTGCGCTACGCCCATCTCGCCGAACGCAACCAGGGCAGCAACCTGATCTTCCCCGACGACCACGAAGCCCCGATGCCGCTCGACTTCTTCGTCTGGGTCATCAAGGGAGGCGGCCGCACCATCCTGCTCGACACCGGCTTCGACCCCGAGAGCGCCGCCCGCCGCGGCCGCAGCTGGATCCGCTCCCCCATCGCCGCCCTGTCCAGCATCGGCGTCACCCCGGAAAGCGTGCAGGATGTCGTCCTCAGCCACCTCCACTGGGACCACGCCGGCCACTGGCACGAACTCCCCAACGCGAAGTTCCACCTGCAGGACGCGGAGATGGACTACGCAACCGGCCGCTGCATGTGCCACGCCCCCCTGCGCCTGCCCTTCGACATCGAGCAGGTCTGCACCGCCGTCCGCTTCGTCTATGCCGAGCGCGTGAAGTTCCACAACGGCACTGCCGAGATCGCCCCGGGCGTCCACGTCCACAAGGTCGGCGGCCACTCCAAGGGCCTGCAGATCCTCTCCGTCCCCACCGCCCGCGGCACCATCGTGCTGGCATCGGACGCCGCGCACTTCTGGCACAACATCCGCCGCCGCTCCCCCTTCGTCCTGCTGCACAACCTCCAGGACATGATCGAGGGCTGGGAACTCTGCGAGACGCTGGCCGACAGCCCCGACCACATCATTCCCGGCCACGATCCCGAGGTCACCCGCCGCTTCCCCAGGCTGCAAGGCGACTCCGACACCCTGCTGCTCCATCTCGACCCGATCGCATGAACCGCGCGCCCGGGGGGTTTTTGTTCCACCGCCGGCACGCCATGTGATCCGCATGCGCCGCTTCCGCCGCTGGACCCTGCGCCTTCTCGCCGGCCTCGTCGTGCTGCTGTTCGCGGCCGCCGGCGGGGTCGCGGCCGCGCTGTGGCACAGCCTCCCCGGCGGCAGCCACAGCGCCGCCCTCCCCGGCCTGGTCCAGGGCGCCACCGTCGAATTCGACGACGACGCCATCCCCCGCATCCGCGCGGCCTCCCTGCGCGATGCCGCCACCGTCCTCGGCTACCTCCACGCCCGCGAGCGCCTGTTCCAGATGGACCTGATGCGCCGCGCCGCCGCCGGCGAACTGTCGGAAATCGCCGGCGCCGCCACCCTGCCCAACGATCGCATGATGCGCACCCTCGGCCTGCGCCGCAGCGCCGAGCGCGACGCCGCCGCACTCGACCCCGAAACCCGCGCCACGCTTGAAGCCTACGCCGCCGGCGTGAACGCCTGGATCGCCGCCCGCGGCCGCTTCGCCGGCATGGAGTTCATCCCCCTCGGCCCCCCGCGCCCATGGACCGTGGTCGATTCGCTGCTCTGGGCCAAAACCATGGGCCTCTACCTCTCCACCAACTGGCGCACCGAGCTCGCCCGCGCCAAGGGCGCCCCCGCCCCCTGGCCCCCCACCGATGCCACCGCCAGCCCCCACGCGACCCTAACCCCAGCGGGCGCGACCACCACACTCGCCACCCTGCCCGCCTTCCCCGATCCCTTCACCCAGCCCGGCAGCGCCAGCAACGCCTGGGCCGTCGATGCCCGCCACTCCGCCACCGGCGCCCCCCTCCTGGCCGGCGACCCCCACCTCGCCTTCGCCATGCCCGGCATCTGGTACCTCGCCCGCATCGACACGCCAGAGGGCACCCTGGCCGGCGCCACCGCCCCCGGCGTGCCGTTCCTCGTCATGGGCCACAACGGCCGCATCGCCTGGTCCTTCACCACCACCGGCGCCGACGTCCAGGACCTCTTCATCGAAACCGCCTCTGGTCCGAACCTCTACCTCTCACCCGACGGCCCCCGCCCCTTCGTCCTGCACGACGAACGCATCCGCGTTCGCGGCCGCGCCGACGAACTGCTGACCGTGCGCGAAACCCGCCACGGCCCCGTGCTCAGCGACCTCGTGGCCCCCGACGGCCCCATGCTCGCCGTCGCCATGGCCAACCTCGCCCCCGGCGACACCTCCGCCGCCGGGCTCCTGGCCCTGAACCGCGCGCCCGACCGTGCCGCCGCCGGCCGCGCCGCCGCCGCGATCAACGGCCTGGTCCAGAACATGACCGTCGCCGACCGCGCCGGCATCGCCCTGTTCGTCACCGGCCGAGTCCCCGTCCGCCGCGCCGGCGACGGCACCCGCCCCGTCCCCGGCGCCGACGGCAGCCACGACTGGACCGGCTGGGCCAACGGCGCCGACCTGCCCCGCATCATAGACCCGCCCAGCGGCCGCCTGCTCAACGCCAACGAACGCATCGCCCCACCCGATTACCCCGTCTTCCTCGGCCAGGACTGGCACGACGACTTGCGCGCCCGCCGCACCCGCGAACTGCTCGAAGCCACCCCGAAGCACACGCAGGAAACCTTCGCCGCCATGCAGGTGGACACGCTGAGCGTCTTCGCCCGGGACACCCTGCCCCGCCTGCGCGCGCTGGACATCGCCGAGGGCCTGCCCCGCCGTGCCCATGCCCTGCTCGCCGGCTGGAACGGCGACATGCACCCCGACGCACCGCAACCGCTGATCTTCCACGCCTGGATGCAGGAATTCGCCCGTGGCCTGTCCGCCGGCGAAGGTGCGGCCCCCTGGTGGCACATCGCCGCTTACGCGCTCTCGCCCCGCGGCGCCGCCTGGTGCGGCCCCCCCGAGCAATGCGATGCCCGCCTCCGCCTAAGCCTGGACGATGCCATGGCCCAGTTGGCCGCCCGCCACGGCCAGAACCCCGCCCTGTGGCGCTGGGGCACTGCCCACCCCGCCATCTTCGCCCACCCGCTCCTCCGCCCGCTCCTCAGCGCCATTCCGCAGCTCGACTTTCTCTCCATCGTGCGCGTCCCGGTCGGCGGCGACGGCACCACCCTGCTGCGCGCCAACACCGGCCGCACCACCGAGGCCGTCCACGGCGCCGGCTTCCGCGCCGTCCACGATCTCGCCGACCTCGAGCGCAGCCGCTTCGTCGTCACCCCCGGCCAGTCCGGCCACGTCCTGCTGTCCACCGCCCGCAACCTCGCCCCGCGCTGGCAAGCCGGCGACCTGCTCCCCATCCCCGCCCGCCCCGCCCGCGTCTCCGCCCGCCTGATCCTCACCCCCCAACCCCTTCCATGATCGCCCTGCCATGATCGCCCTGCCATGATCGGCCAGCCATGACCCCGCCCCCCTTCCGCGACGACGCCTTCGAGGCCGCCCTCACCTGGCACGTCCTGCGCCGCCGCATCGCCGCTGCCCTGGTCGACCTCCTGCTCTGCGGCATCGCCATCGGGGCCTTCGTGCTCTTCGGAATCGTCCTCGGAGTCCTCACCCTCGGCCTCGGCTTCGGCGTCTTGGCGCTCCTGCCGCTCATCCCGGTGTTCTACCACTGGTTCTTCATCGCCCGGATGACCGCCACCCCCGGCCAGCGTCTTGCAGGCCTCGCCCTGCGCCGCAACGGCGATTTAGGCCCGCCAGATGGCGTTCAGGCTCTCATCTGGGCCCTCGGCTTCGCCCTCACCCTCACCCTTACCTTCGGCCTGCTCTGGCTGCTCGTCGTCCTACTGACCGAACGAAAACGCGCCCTGCACGACATCGTCTCGGGTCTCGTCATGGTCCGATCTGCGGCGTTGACCGGCCCGGCCCCG
>JANPIH010000274.1:0-5620 GCA_031424895.1 Rhodospirillales bacterium | reverse complement strand
AAGGCCGACGGGGCGGCCGAAGCGGTCGAAGCCGCAGGGAAGGCTGACGGCGGGGCAGGAGGTGAGGGTGATGGCGGAGGTGAGGGTGCCGCCGGCGATGTAGTTGGTGAGCTTCTCGCCGTCGATCGTGTCGCGCGCGCGCAGCATCACGTCCCATGCCGGGGTGGGGGCGCCGGGGGTGACGAGGAGGTCGTAGGTTTCGAAGAAGGCGACGAAGCGGCGGAAGAGGGCGGCGCGTTCGCGGTCGGCCCAGGCGAGTTTGGAGGGGGTGCCCTGGAGGCCGACTTCGGTGTTCCAGATGATGTCGGGCTTGATCTGGTCGCGGTGGGACTGGAGCTGGAGCTCGCGGTCGACGACGAAGTGCTGGGAGCGGAGGGCGAGGAAGACTTCGTCGGCGGGGCCGAGCTCGGGGAAGGCTTCCTCGACGATGCAGCCGGCGGCTTCGAACTTTCGTACCTCGCGGGCGCAGATCTCGCGGGTTTCGCGGTCGACGGGGGCGCGGCCGCCGTAGTTGGCGGTGAAGGCGATGCGGAGCTTGCGGGGCGGGGCGGCGACGGCCTGGGTGAAGGATTGGGTGGGGGCGTCGAAGGTCAGGGGGTCGTGCGGGCAGAGGCCGGCCATGGTGTCGAGAAAGAGGGCGAGGTCCGGGATGGTGCGGGCCATGGGGCCCTGGACGGATAGCGGGGACCAGAGGTTGTTGCTGGTGCCCCGGGTGACGCGGCCGGGGGAGGGGCGCATGCCGGTGACGGAGGTGAGTGTCGCCGGGCCGCGGAGCGAGCCGCCGTGGTCGGAGCCGTGGGCGAGCCACGAGGTGCCGGTGGCGAGGGAGACGGCGCCGCCGCCGGTGGAGCCGCCGCAGGTGAGGGCGGTGTTCCACGGGTTGCGGGTGCGGCCGAAGACCTCGTTGAAAGTGTTGCCGCCGGCGCCGAATTCCGGGGTGTTGGACTTGGCGATGACGATGCCGCCTTTGCGTTCGATACGCTCGACAAGGGGGTGGGATTTGGTGGGGACGTGGTTGGAGAAGATCGGCGAACCGTAGGTGGTGCGGACGCCGGCCACGTCGGTGAGGTCCTTGATGGCGACGGGCAGGCCGGCGAGCCAGCCGGGTTCGCCCTCGGCTTCGCGGCGGCGTCCGGCCATGAGGGCCTTGGCGTGGTCGCGGGCGCGATCGAGGCAGAGGGTGGGGAGCGCGTTCACCGGGGCGTCGACCTGGGCGATGCGGGTTTCCGCGGCGTCTATGAGGTCGAGCGGGGTGATGTCGCCCTTCCTGAGGCGGGCGACGGCTTCGGTTGCGGTGAGGCGGATCAGTTCGTCGGACATGGTCGGGCCTCCATGGGCAGCATATCAGCGGGATCACGGGGAAGGCGCAATGTGCCTTCGCCCTGGGATGGCGCAATGCGGGGGGGGCGTGGCAGTCTGTGCCTATGGAAATCATCGATCTGCGATCCGATACCGTGACCCGGCCGAGCCCGGGCATGCGCCGTGCCATGGCGGAGGCGGAGGTGGGGGACGACCAGTATGGCGAGTGCCCTGCGACCAATGCGTTGCAGGAGCGGGTGGCGGCGCTGCTGGGGCAGGAGGCGGCGCTGTTCGTGGCCTCCGGGACGATGGCGAACCAGATCGCGCTGAAGCTGCTGACGCGGCCGGGGGACGATGTGGTGCTGGGCGTGGAGTCGCACGTGGAGTGGCACGAGACCGGGGCGGCGGCGGCGAATTCGGGGGTGCAGTTCCGGGTGGTGGGTGCCGGCGGGCTGTTCGGGGTCGCGGATTTCGAGGCGGTTTATCGCGCGCCGGGGCATGTGGTTCAGCCGCCGACCGGGCTGGTGGTGATCGAGAACACGCATAACCGGGGCGGCGGGCTGGTGTGGGACCAGGCGCAGGTGGTGGCGGTGTGCGCGGCGGCGCGGGGGCTGGGGGTGCGCAGCTATCTCGACGGGGCGCGGCTGTTCAATGCGGCGGCGGCGACGAGGGTGGAGCTGGCGGAGTTGGCGGCACCGTTCGATCTGGTGGGGGTGGCGCTGTCGAAGGGGTTGGGCTGCCCGGTGGGGTCGTTGCTGGCGGGGCCGCGCGCGCTGATTGCGGCGGCGGTGCGGCAGCGGCGGATGTTCGGGGGGGCGATGCGGCAGTCGGGCATCGTGGCGGCGGCGGGGGTGTATGCGCTGGAGCACAATCTTGGGCGGCTGGCCGAGGACCATGCGCATGCGCGGCTGATGGCGCAGCGGATCGCGCAGGCGCCCTGCGTGGAACTGGATCTTGCGACAGTGCAGAGCAACATCGTGATCTTCCGCACCGCGCCGGGCGGGCCGGATGCGGCCACCGTGGTGGCGCGGGCGCGGGAGCGGGGGGTGCTGGTGAGTGCGTTCGCGGCGCGGACGGTGCGGGCGACGACGCATCTGGACGTGGATGCGGCGGCGTGCGGGCAGGCGGGCGAGGTTCTGGCCGCCGTGATGCAGGGATGAACCCGGGTGCGGCGTTGACCGCGGCGGTGCGGGGGCTAGGCTTGGGCGGCACAGGCGGGGGATTTCGGGTGGGCATGACGCGCTACGTTCTGCTGGCGGCGGTGCTCTCGGCGTTGGCCGGGTGCACGAAGATGGGGCCGGATTATTCGCCGCCGGATGCGCTGTGGAAGCCGACATCTTGGTTTGCCGCGACGCCCGCGCCGGCGCCGTTGCCGCGGGTGAGCGTTCCAGTGGCCGAGCCGTTCGACCCGGCGTGGTGGAAAGTGCTGGGCGATCCGGTGTTGAACGACATGCAGGCGCAGTTGGCGACGGCCAACCTCGATCTGCGGACCGCCGATTTCCGGCTGGCGCAGGCGCGCGCGCAGCTTGGCGTGACGGAGGCCGCACAGGGACCGAGGGTGTCCGCCAATACTTCCTATGCCCGGGCGCGGGCCAGCCAGCGCAGCACGGTGGCGCGGATCGCGCGGTCGTTCGAACCGTATGACCTGTTCCAGTACGGGCTGGACCTGTCGTGGGAGATCGATCTGTGGGGCCGCGTTGCGCGGATGGTGGAGGCGGGCGAGGCGCAGGTGACGGCCGTGGAGGAGGCAAAGCGGGACCTCCTGGTGAGCAGCTCGGCGGAGCTGGCCCGCACCTACATCGCGCTGCGCGGGGTGCAGCGGAAGGTGGCAATCACCCGGCAGAACCTGCAGATCGCGCGGCAGAACCAGGCGCTGACGCGCGATCGGGCGGCCGGCGGGCTGACGACCGACCTCGACGTGGCCAGTGCGTCGTCGCAGGTGGCGAGCGTGGAGGCGCAGCTGCCGGGGCTGGAGGAGCAGCAGGGGCGGCTGTCCAATGCGATCGCGTTGCTGCTGGGCGAGCAGCCGGGCGCGCGGCTGGCGGCCCTGGCCGTGCCGCGGGCAGCACCCGTGGTGCCGCCGCGCGTGCCGGTGGGCGTGCCCGGCGACCTCGCGCGCCGGCGGCCGGATATCCGCCAGGCGGAGGCGAACATGCATGCGGCGACGGCAGGGATCGGGGTGGCGCAGGCGGATTTCTACCCGCGGGTGACGTTGAGCGGGTTCGGGGCGATCCAGGGGCTGAACGTTTCCAACCTGCGCGATTCCGCGGCGCTGGCCTACAGCATCGGGCCGTCGATCTCGCTGCCGATCTTCGAGGGCGGGCGGCTGCGGCGGACGCTGGAACTGCGCGAGGCGCAGCAACAGGAGGCGGCGATCGTGTGGCAGCGGACGCTGCTGGGGGCGCTGCATGAGGTGGACAACGCGCTGACCGCCTATGGCACCGAGCAGCGGCGGCGGGACCGGCTGGAGCAGGCGGTGGCCGAGTCGCGCCGGGCGCTGGGGCTGGCGCGGATGCGGTATGAGCAGGGGGTGGCGGACTTCCTGCAGGTGCTGACGGCGCAGCGGGCGCTGCTGGATGCGGAGCAGAACCTGGCGGACAGCACGACCAACGTGGCGCTGAACCTGGTTCAGTTGTATCGGGCGCTCGGGGGCGGGTGGGAACCGGGGGCGGCCAGCGAGAGGCCACTTCCCAGGACGTAGCGCGCCGACTCCCCTTCGCGTTCGACGGATCAGCAATGATATTCATTTCGGAATTAACGCACGCCGCTATTCTGGCCGGGATCCGGAATCGAGGGTGGGAAGTTGGCGCTGCGTGCAGCTTGCTTGGCCGTTGTTCTGCTGGTGGCGGCGTGTGCCGCAGACCCGCTGCCGGAATTGTTTGCGGGGCCCCGGGCGTCGCAGACTGACCTTGTGATGCCCACCGAGAGGAACAGCACCGATATCTTCTATGCCGCGGCGTCCAACGGGAAAGCCATTCGCAACAGCCGCGTTGCAACCGCGTCGGCGAGTTTTGGCCCTATTATCCGCGCGTCTACCGTCCAGCGCGAATTACCGGCCGAACGCATGATCCTGACATTGACGGGCGTGCGACACTACACGGCGCCGGTCATTGGGATGTTCAGTCCAAGCTACCGCATCACCGGCGACGTCGAATTCGTGCCGTAGGCGGGCGTTCAGTATCGCGTGCGTGGCAGGTTGATTCCGACAGCGCTGTCGATCTGGATCGAGGATGCGACGACGGGCAAGCCTGTGACCGAGGTGCTGCGCCAGGAGTGTGAATGGGAACCTCCGGCTTCGCCGCCGTCCTGTGTTCACGATGTTCGACGGTAGCAGGCACGGAACGTCCGGATTGACGGCATCCGGCTTCGGCTACCGGACGATCCGCGCAACAGCGCCGGACGCCAGCCGCCGGTGGTTCGCCCGCGCCCTGTCGAGGTAGGGCGACAGCATTGCGGCGGCCCCTTTGCCGGTTAGCGCCGCGGTGGTGGCGCTTTGGGAGGCGGCGAGTTTCTCGGCGACCATGCGCCGGTATTCGGCAACCGAGCAGGTGCCCTGCGCGATCATGACGCTGCGGTGCATGATGGTGCCCCAGGAGGCGACCGCCAGGCGGGCGAACATCAGGGGGAGCGCCGGAGCGCGGGATTTTTTGGTCATCCACCTCAAATGCGCACCGGTTCGTCCGGTGCAAGGCCGGGGATGGCGAGGTGCACGGGTTCGTGCGGCTGTCGGTAGATATGGAAGGCGGCGAACGAGGTTTCGTCGGGATCTTGGGGGTCGTAGGGGTCGATGTTCGGGACCACGGCGGCCAGCTTCCAGTCGGGGTAGTGGCGGGCGACGTGGGTGGTGAAGCGGCGGTGGCGGACGTGGCTGCTGGGCCAAGCTTGGTCGATGTCGCTGGCGTAGATGACCACGTAGCGCCAAGCGTGGGCGAACAGGGCCTCCATGTAGTCGGCGAAGACCGCGTCTTCCACGAGGTGGTAGACGACATCGAGCGAGAGGGCGAGTTCGGCGGCGACGAGGCCGGCGCGGTCGGCCATGGGGCGGAAATCGCGGCCCTGCTGGCCGGCGAAGCGGGTGCGGCAGCGGAAGATGGCGGCGGGGGCGATGTCGAGCCCGACATAATCGGCGACGTTCAGCAGGGCGAGCTGGTTGCCGTCGCCGCAGCCGAACTCGATGGCCGAGGCGATGCCGTTGTCGTGGATGAGGGCGTTGAGGACATCGGCCTTGAACGTGGCGAGGCGGCCGTGGGAACCGGCGCCGGAGTGGCCACCAGCCTGGTAGCGGGCTTCCCAGTAGGCGGCGGAGGAGAAATCCGGCGCG
>JANPIH010000273.1:0-12349 GCA_031424895.1 Rhodospirillales bacterium | reverse complement strand
CACGTTCAGATACATCTTGGCCACGCGCCGCGCGGTGTCCTGCGTGTAGTGGTCGCTCTCGGTGTCGATCACCAAGCTTTCCAGCACGCCCTGCATCTTGCCCGCCACCTCGTCCAGCAGAGACTCCAGGTCCCCCGGCAGCAGGAAGTCGCTGATGTTGTCGTTGGCGTGGAATCGCCGGCGGGCCTGGCGGATGCGGTTGCGGATGCGCGTGGAGGTGGGCTGGATCGCGGGGTCTGTGGTTTCGTCCTCGGCATCGGCGGGCGGTGGCGGCATCGTGGTGGCTTCCCCTCATCTTTCCCTGGACAATCCCCCAGGCAGTCCTCGGGCCAGGCGGGCCGCGCGGCAATAGATGAGACATGGGACGACCCGCCACGCCTGCAACGTCCGCATTGCAATGGCTGCATTGCGCGCCCTGGTTCGGCTCCCCACGAAAATCCAGCGCATGGCCGACATGCACCGCAGGCACGCTATTCATTGCTGAAATGCAGATGTCGGTTTTTTCGGTATGCGTTCCATTCGGCTTCGTCGGCCAAAGGTCCGGTACGAGAAGGCATCGAGCTTCGCAGAGGGCCACCCCTGCGCTGCGAAAATGAGTCAAGTATGTAATTCGTCCGAAACTTTAACGCTGCAGACTGCGAACATCGAAAATCTGAGCTTGCATCCGGCTGCCAGATAGCGCAATTGCGATCACGTCTCACGGAGTGTTGATCCATGATCAATCGCCTGCCCCTCGCCGGCCCCGATCGGCTCTATTTTTCCGAGGTCCATTCGATTGCCGTGGACCGCCGCGGCAATGAGGTGCTCTGCGGCCTGTCGCTGGAGGAATCGCTCGAATACCTCGCGATCACGCCCCAACACCTCAAGCAGAACCCCGAGTGCAAGCCGCGCCACCGCTATCTGCACGACAAGTCCAAGTCGATCGCCGCCGCCCTCGCGCGCGCCGCCGAAACGGCGTGGCGGACCGGGCGACCGAACTGACCGCTCCCACCGGGCCGGGCCTGCGCCCCGGCATCAGTCCCCCAGCGCCGCAAACACAGCGGCCGCCAGGCTGGTGGCGCGCTGGTTCGCCGCCACCTGCCCGCCCATGCGGTTCATGACATAGCCGATCGCCACCCGCCGCCGCGGGTTGGCGCAGCCGAAGGCCCCGCCCCAGCCGGTGTGCCCGAATGTGTCGGCATGCGGCCCGAATGCCGGCACCACGCCCATCGACACCCCCGCCCCCCACACCCGAGGCCCCAGCATCAAATCCGGCCCCGGATGGCGTGGTGCCGCCAGCCGCGCAATGCCTTCCGGCGAGATCAGCCGCACTCCGTCCAACACCCCACCGCTGGCCAGCGCGCCATAGATCCGCGCCAGCCCCTGCGCCGAGGCATGCCCGTTGACGGCCGGAATCTGCGCGCCGCGCCAGGCGCGCGTATTGGCCAGCGCCGCATCGGGCGTGGGGTTGGTGACGGCGCGGCGCGCAATCTCCGCCAGCTCCTTCCCGCCCGGAATCGCATTGGCCGGCGGCGGCACCAGTTCCGCCACCCGCCAGTCCAGCGCCGCCGCCAGGCCGATATGGAAATCCGCCCCCAGCGGCCCTGCAACCGCATCCCGGACGAACCCGCCCACGTCCTGCCCGGTGATGCGCCGGATCACCTCGCCGGCCAGGAACCCATGCGTCAGCGCGTGATACGACGCTGCCGTCCCCGGCGGCCAGAACGGCGCCTGCGCCGCCAGCCGCGCGGTCGCGGTCGGCCAGTCATAAAGGTCGTCGAACCCGGTCGGCACCTTCCACCCGTTCAGCCCGGACTGGTGCGACAGGATCTGCCCCAGGGTGATCGCCCCCTTCCCCGCCGCCGCAAACTCGGGCCAATGCTTCGCCACCGGATCGTCGTAGGCGGCCCGGTCCTGGTCCACCAGCAGCGCCACGGCGATCGCCACGATGCCTTTGCTGGCCGACCACACATTGGCCAACGTGTCGCGCGCCCACGGCTTGGTGCGCGCCGGATCGGTGAACCCACCCCACAGATCCACCACGCAGCGCCCATCGAGATAGGCCGCCAGCGAGGCCCCCAGCTCACCCTCGGCCTCGTCGCGCCGAAAATTGGCCACGAAGGCGTCGTGAACGCCATCGAAGCCAGGGGCCACCCAGCCCGAAATCGTCCCCTCGCCGCTCATTCCCGCGCCCTCCGCCTCCGCGGCGACAGTAGCGCGGGCTCGGCGCGGGGGTGAAGGGCGGGCGGCGCATGCTCCCGCCGCCGCGCCGCCATCACCGCCCACGACGATGCCGGCCGAACTCGCGCGATCGTGACTGCGGCTGCCGGGCGCCGCACCGGCAAGGGAACACCTTCTGGCCCTGGATCGCGGCACTGTTTCAAGGCGGATCCCATGGTGCCGGCACGGCCTGCGGGTCTCCTTCGTAAACGATCAGATCCCGTCATGGACGGTCATTTGATTGACAGGCCGTTCCCGTACTGCGGAAAGATGGCTGGTACGACACCAATCCGCGGAACACTCCACGGACTGGCGGCCAGCCGGGACCGGAGCCGGATGCCAAGGTGGCAGCGGGCCAGGGCCGCGGCATCATGGCAAGCCGCGGCAGGGAGATGAACGACCGCATGAACGACGCCGCGCCTGTCTTGCATCCACGGCCAGCCGACGGGGTCGCCACGCGGCGCAGCACGCCCCTGACCTGGCTCCTGGCCGGTGCGATCGTGCTGCCCCTGCTGGTGGCCGGCGCCGGCGCGTGGATGTCGTGGCGCAATGCCTGGAGTGCCGCCGAAAGCGATCTGGTCCACGCCGCCGACGCCGCGGCCGACTACGCGCGCCGCCTGCTCGATGGGCACAAGGCCGCGGCGGACCGGGTCAACGACCTGCTGCGCGGCCTGTCGGACAGCGAGATCCGCGACCAGGAGGCACAGCTGCACGCGGCACTGCGCGCGATGGTGCCGGACCTGCCGCAGGTGCCGGCCGCCTACGTCACCGACCGCAACGGCCGCCTCCTGCTGAGCGCCAGCGTCTCCCCGGTGCCGGACGTCGACGTGTCCGACCGCGAATTCCACACGCTGTTCCAGCAACCCAATCCGCCGGAAACGGTGGTCACGCGCGTCTATGAGGGGCGCGTTGAGCGCGAGCTGTTCTTCGCCCTCGCCCGCCCGCGCCGCAACACCGGCAATGGCCTGCCGCCTGGCACCTTCGAGGGGCAGGCCAATGTCTCGATCTACCCGCGCGAAATCGCCGTCGGGCTGCGGCGCCTGCTGCCCGCAGCCGACGACATCGTGACGCTGGTGCGCGGCGACGGGCAGGTGCTGGCGCGCCACCCTGTCTTCACCGGGCTGCCGCCGCCGCTCCAGCCGGCCGGGCCGGTCGCGGTGGCCCTGGCCAGCGGCGTAAGCGGCGTTCTGCAGACGTCGTCGCGCATGGACGGGCAGACAAAACTGGTTGCATACCGCGCCGTCGACGGCTGGCCGGGGCTGTTCATCGGCATGGGGCGCAACCGCTCGGCGATCATGGCCCGCTGGCAGCAAGAGGCGCTAACCTACCTGGCCTTCGCCCTGCCAGCCGTGCTGGCACTCTCGGCGCTCGGCCTGATGGTGCAGCGCGGCCAACAACGGCTGGCGCAGGCAAACGCCCTGCTGGAACAGCGTGTGTCGGAACGCACCACCGCCCTGCGCCAGAGCGAGGCGCGCCTGCGCATGGCCACCGAGGGCGCCGGCGTCGGCACCTGGGAGATGGACATGCGATCCGGCGAGGGCGTGCGCTCGCTGGAAGCCATGGCCATGCTGGGCGCCACGACGACCCGCTACACCCAACAGGACACGCTGGCCCTGGTGCATCCCGACGACCGCGACCGCGTGGCCGCGACCCGGGCCACCTCTCTCGCGGCGGGGGAATACACAATAGCCCACCGCGCGACGCATCCGGCGGCGGATGGCGGGCCGCGGTGGTTGCTGGTGCGCGGCCGGGTGGAATTCGACGCGGCCGGCACGGCAGTGCGGGCGGCCGGCGTGGTGGTGGACGTCACCGCCGAGCGCCGGGCAGAGGCCGCACGCCAGGACAGCGAGGCCCGCTTCCGCGCCTTCCAGGACCTCTCGCCGGTGGGCTTCGTCATCCAGCGCGCGGTACGCGACGCCGCGGGCCGGGTGGTCGATTTCGAGGTGGAATACGCCAACCCCGCCGTCCATCGGGTGATGGGTGCTCCGCCCGGCACGTTGGCCGGCGGGCGCATGATGAAGCAGTTGCCGGAGGCGCGCGACGACCCGCGGCTGTTCGCGCGTTTCGTCCGCATCCTGGCGGGCGAGAAGCCGGGCGACGAGGTGGAGATCGAACTGCACACCCCGCGCTTCCGCGGTTGGGTCCGCAACGCCGCCGTGCGCCTGGAAAATGATCGGCTGGCCATGTCGCTCCAGGACATGACCGCCGAGCACGCCGCCCGCGACACCCTGGCGCGCAGCCATGCCGAGCTGGAGGCGCTGGTGGAGGCACGCACCGCCGCCCTGCTGCGCGCCGCCGACGAAAAGCGCCGTGCCGAGGAGGCGGCGCGCCAGTCCGAAAAACTCGCCGCCCTCGGCCAGCTGGTCGGCGGCGTGGCGCACGATTTCAACAACCTGCTGCAGGTGGTCGGCAGCGGCGCCGCGCTGCTGCGTCGCCCCAACCTCACCGACGCCCGGCGGCTTGCGGTGCTGGAGGGGATGGAGCGCGCCGGGGACACCGCGCGCGAGCTGACCGGCCGCCTGCTCGCTTTCGCCCGCCAGCAGCCGCTGACGCCGGAGACCTTCAGCCTCAACGCCCGCCTCCTGACCATGTCGGCCCTGCTGCGCCAGACCCTCGGCCGCCTGGTGCGGGTGGAAACCGTCCTCGCCCCCGATTTGTGGCCGGTGCACGCCGACCCGGGCCAGCTGGAACTCACGGTGCTGAACCTTGCGGTCAACGCGCGCGACGCAATGCCGCAGGGCGGAACGCTGACACTTCGTACCCGCAACGTCGTTGTGCCGCCCGACGGCGAGCGCCCAGACACTGTGCGAAACGGCGGCAACTATGTCTGCCTGGAGGTCGCCGATACCGGCATCGGCATGGCCCCGGCCGTCCTTGCCCGCGCGATGGAGCCGTTCTTCACCACCAAGGAGCCGGGGCGCGGCACCGGGCTCGGCCTGCCGCAGGCCTTCGGCTTCGTCCGCCAGTCCGGCGGCGACCTGCATATCGACAGCACCCCGGGCACCGGCACGACCGTTTCGATCATGCTGCCGCGCGCCGCCACCGGCGCGGTGCCCGACGGCACGGCCGCCGCCGTGGGCGCGCTGCGTTCGCCGAAGGGCAAGTCGGTGCTGGTGGTGGAGGACAACGAGGCCGCCGGCGAGTTCGCCGCCTCGCTGCTGGAGGAGCTGGGCTACCGCGCCCGCACCGCCACCAACGCGACGGCCGCGATGGCGGTGCTGTCCACCGGCGAACAGTTCGACGCGGTGTTCTCCGACGTGGTGATGCCCGGCGGCATGTCCGGCAACGAACTGGCCGGCCTCCTGCAACGCCGCTATCCGCGCATCGCCATCGTGCTCGCCACCGGCTATGGCGGCCAGGCGAACAGCACCCCCCCGCCGCCCGGGGTGGAGACGCTGGGCAAGCCCTACCAGCTGGTCGAGCTCGCCGCCGCCCTGGAGCGCGCCCTGGCACACGTGGAGCCAAAGCGCCTCACCTCTGCCTGACCCCGCTTCGTTGCCATTCCCCTCGTTGACACCCCGCACTGCCCGCCCGCAGCATTCCCGTCGACGCGCACAGGGGATCGGGCAATGGCGAACGGACGCGGGCCGGCGGTCGCAGGGGACGAATGGCCACGCCACGACGCCACCGCTTTTGCCACCGATCCGTGTCGCTGCCTGAGCATGTCGGCCTTGTGACGGCAGTCGTCGCGCTCGCGCTGCTGCTTGGCGGCGCGGCCTACCTGGGCGGGGAGCATGGCTGGCGCCAGGGGGCGGCCTGGGTGCTGGGCGCCGGGTTCGGCTGGGTGATGTTCCACGCCACCTTCAGCTTCGCCGGCGCCTTCCGCCGCGTGCTCGCCGAGCGGCGCGGGGCGGAGGTTCGCGCACAGTTGCTGATGATCGCCGCCGCCACGCTGCTGATCCTGCCGGCCACCCAGGCCGGCACGGTGCTGGGCCAGGAGGTGCGCGGCCTGGTCTTCGCGCCCGGCCTTGCCGTGGTGTTCGGCGCCTTTCTGTTCGGCATCGGCATGCAGCTCGGCGGCGGCTGCGCCAGCGGCACGCTGTTCGGCGCCGGCGGCGGCAGCCCGCGCCTCGGGCTGACCCTGCTGTTCTTCGTCGTCGGCGCCACGTTGGCCGCCTGGCAGTCAGACTGGTGGACCGGCTGGCCCGCCCCGCCGGCGCTCGGCCTCGCCGACCTGATCGGCACCTGGCCCGCCATCGCCGCCACGCTCGCGGTGCTGGGCTTCGCCGCGTGGATCACCGTGCGGCGTGAACGCGCCCGCCACGGCACCGCCGCCCCGCTGCGCTGGCGCGGCGGCGCATGGCTGCGCGGGCCATGGCCACTGGCCTGGGCGGGGCTGGCGCTCGCGGGGCTGAACTTCCTCACCCTGCTGCTGGTCGGGCGCCCCTGGGCGATCACCGCCGCCTTCCCGCTCTGGGGCTCCAAGGCGGTCGGCGCACTCGGCTGGGACGAGCCGGCCTTCTGGCCGTTCTGGGAAGACCCGACCCGCATCGCGGCCCTGCTCCGCCCGCTGTCCGCCGACCGCACCACGGCGATGGACGCCGGCATGATCGCCGGCGCCTTGCTCGCCGCGGTGCTTGCCGGCCGCTTCGCCCGCTCCCTGCGCGTTCCCTCCGGCGAGGCCGCAGCCTCGGTGCTCGGCGGCCTGCTGCTCGGCATCGGCGCGATGCTGGCCGCCGGCTGCAACATCAGCGCCTACGTCTCCGGCATCGCCTCGGGCAGCCTGCATGGCTGGCTGTGGATCCTCCCGGCCCTGCTCGGCAACCGTCTCGGCCTGGCGCTGCGGCCGGCTTTCGGCATTCGGGACGGCTGATTACGGGCAATTGACAATTCCCCGATCATTCGTGTCCTATTGCATATCATATATACGCATCATGTGCGTAATTCCGGAGGCCACGATGCGACGCGAAGCCGCTCTCGCACTGACCCTGCTGCTCACCCCCGCCGCCGCCATGGCCCAGGCGCCCCTGGCTTCTCAGGGCTGCCTGGGCTGCCATGGGGCCGATGCCAGCGGCGTCACCCCCGTGCCGGGCCTCGCCGGACGGCCGGCGACCGAGCTTGTCGCGGCCATGACCGCCTTCCGGGCCAACGAAAAACCCGCAACCATCATGGGTCGCATCGCCCGCGGCTACACCGACGCCGAGATCGCCGCCATGGCCGCGCATTTCGCCGCCCTGCCGGCCGGAGGCAACCGATGATTTCCACACTTTCCCGCCGTGGTTTCCTGGCCGCCGCCGGGGCCACCGCCGCCGCCACCACCCTCGCCCGCCCCTCCATCGCCCGCGCCCAAGGTGCGGCCCGCCTCGTCGTGGTCGGCGGCGGGTTCGGCGGCGCCTCGGCCGCCCGCTTCGCCCGCCTCGCCTATCCGTGGCTCGATGTCACGCTGGTCGAACCCCAGGCCCGCTTCGTCACCTGCCCCTACGGCAACCTCGTGCTCGCCGGTCGGCTGGGGATGGACGACATCACCCATTCCTACGATGCCCTGCGCGCCCGCGGCGTGCGGGTGGTGCAGGACTGGGTGGACGGCATCGACCCCATCGCGAAAACCTTGCGCCTGCGCGGCGGTGCCACGCTGGGCTACGACCGCGCCATCCTCTCCCCGGGCATCGCGCTGCGCTGGGGCGCCATCGAGGGCTACGACGAGGCGGCGAGCCAGGTGATGCCGCATGCCTGGGTCCCCGCCGACGGCAGCCAGACCCGCCTGCTGCGCCGGCAACTCGAAGCGATGGACGATGGCGGCGTGGTCGGCATCGCCATCCCCGGTAACCCGTTCCGCTGCCCGCCCGGCCCCTATGAGCGCATCGGCATGATCGCCGAGTACCTCAAGAAGCATAAGCCACGCTCCAAGATCCTGGCGCTGGACGCCAAGGACGCGTTCAGCAAGCAGGCCCTGTTCCAGGACGGATGGAAGCAACTCTATGGCGACATGATCGAATGGGTGCCGCTGTCCAAGGACGGCCGCGTTGTCCGTGTCGACGCCGCCAGTCGCACGCTGGAGACCGAGTTCGGCGTGAAGCACCAGGTGGCCGTGGCCAACGTCATCCCGCCGCAATCCGCCGCCCGCCTGGCCATCGACGCGGGCCTGGCCGATGCCTCCGGCTGGGTGCCGGTCGACCCGCGCACCTTCGAAGCCAAAGCCGCCCCCGGCATCCATGTGGTCGGCGATGCCAACAACGGCGCGCCGATGCCCAAGAGCGGCTTCGTCGCCAACAACACCGCCAAGCAGGCCGTCGCCAGCGCCGCCGCCCTGCTGCGCGGCGAAGCCCCCCCCGAAGCCGTCTACTTCAACACCTGCTACAGCCATGTCGGGCCGGAATACGGCATCTCGATCGTCGGCGTGTTCCGCCCGACCGCCACGGGCATCGCCGAGGTGGCCAATTCCGGCGGCGTCTCCCCGCGCGGCGACCTGCCGGAACAGCGGCGCTTCGAGGCGCTCTACGCCGATGCCTGGTACCGCAGCATCACCGAGGACGCCTTCGGATGACCCCCCGCCGCTTCGTACTGGCCGGCGCCGCCGCCCTTGCGCTGCTGCCGCGCCATGCCGCGGCCGACGACAGCGCCCTGGCCGCGGCGATCCGCGAGGCGGTGGGCGACGCGGTGCCGGTCGAGGGCGGCATCGAACTGCGCGTGCCCGCCGTGGCCGAGAACGGCGCGCAGGTGCCGCTGACCGTGCTGGTCGACAGCCCGATGACCGCCGAGGACCACATCGCCGCGATCCACGTCTTCGCCACGCGCAACCCCACGCCGGGTGTCGCCAGCTTCCACCTGTTCCCCGGCCTCGCCCGCGCCGAAGTGCAGACGCGCATCCGGGTGGCCGAGGAACAGGCGATCGTCGTGCTGGCCCGCCACGCCGACGGCACGCTGCGCCGCGCCAGCGCCACGCTGAAAGTCACCCGCGGGGGGTGCCTCTCGTGAGTACGCTCCCCGGCACGCCGCGCCTGCGCATCCCGTCCCGGGCCCGCCCTGGCGAGGTGATCGAGATCCGCACGCTGATTGACCACCCGATGGAAACCGGCCTGCACGGCAGCACCCCGCGCGACCTGATCGAGCGGCTGGAAATCCGCCGCGACGGCGCGCTGCTGTTCGCCGCCGACCTGCGCAACGGCACGGCGGCCAACCCCTACCACGTGATCTTCGTGCGCATGGAACGCAGCGCCGAATTCACCGTCACCTGGACCGACGCGAGGGGGCGCATGGCACGGACGCAGGCGCGGGTGGTGGTGGCGTAGTGAAGGAAGTAAGAATCTTCTTTTTCTGAAGAAAAAGAAGCAAAAAGACTTTTGGTCATTCGGGCGCGGCGCGCGGGTGGCGCTGTGCCTTATGGAAAGAAAGTTTTTTGGTTCTTTTTTTCAAAAAAGAACATCCTTGCTTTCGTCCTCTCGACATCCCCCCACGGTTCGGTCCAGCCTTCGGCATGACCGTGCATCACCCGTTCGAGCTGGATGCCACCGACCTGGAGGACCTCGCCACCGGCGCCTGGATTCTGGGCACCGGCGGTGGTGGCGATCCGTATTTCTCGCTGCTGGAGGCCAAGCTGCACCTGGCGGCGGGCCGCGGCGTGCGGGTGGTTGATCCGCTGGCGCTGGACGACGACGCCCTGGTTGGCTGCGTGGGCCAGATGGGCGCGCCGCTGGCGATGCAGGAGCGGATGTGCGACGGGCCGGTGATCGCGCGGACCGTGACGATGATGGAGGCGCATCTCGGGCGGCGCTTCGATGCGCTGATGCTGTGGGAGATCGGCGGCAACAACGCGTTCCAGTCGATCCTGGCCGCGCAGTTGCTCGGGCTGCCGGTGGTGGATGCGGATGCGATGGGCCGCGCGTTTCCGCAGGCGGACATGACGAGCTTCGCGATCTGCGACCTGTCCGCCGCACCATGGACCATGGTCGATGTCCGCGCCAACAGCATCATCTTCGCCGAGGCGGTGGACTGGGCGTGGATGGAGCGGATGACCCGGCGGATGTGCGTGGTGCTCGGCTCCACGGCCGCCACCTGCAAGGCGCCGCGGACGGGGGCGGAGGTGAAGCGGGCGAGTTGCCTGCACACGCTGAGTTGGGCGCTGCGGATCGGGCGGGCGGTGCGCACGGCGCGGGCGGCGCATCAGGACCCGGTGGCGGCGGTGGTGGCCAGCGAAGGCGGCATGGTGCTGTTCCGCGGCAAGGTGGCCGACGTGATGCGGCGGGCGACCGAGGGGTGGCTGCGCGGGACGGTGCGGATCGAGGGGCTCCACGAGGATGCGGGGCACAGGATGCGGATCGACTTCCAGAACGAGTGGTCGGTGGCGTGGCGCGACGATGTTGTCGCGGCGACGGTGCCGGATTTGGTGATCGTGATGGACAGCGGCTCGGGCGAGGCGATCGGGACCGAGACGGTGCGGTTCGGGCAGCGGGTGACGGTGATCGCGCTGCCGGCGCCGCCGTTGCTGACGACGCCGAAGGGGCTGGCGCATGTCGGGCCGCGGGCGTTCGGCTATGACCTCGATTTCGTGCCGGTGTTCTCGCGATGATCAGGATCGGCATCGATGTCGGCGGCACCAACACGGATGCGGTGCTGCTGGACGGGCGCGAGGTGGTGCATGTCGTCAAGACGGCGACGACCGAGGATGTGACCGGCGGGATTCTGGCGGCGCTGCGGCTGGTGCTCGCGGGTGCGGGGATCGGGGCGTCGCGGGTGGGTGCGGTGATGATCGGGACGACGCATTTCACCAATGCGGTGGTGCAGCGGCGCGGGCTGGCGCGGATTGGGGCGGTGCGGGTGGGCTTGCCGGCGGCGGCGACGTTGCCGCCGTTTGTCGATTGGCCTGCGGCGTTGCGGGCGGTGGTCGAGGGGCCGGTCGCGATGATCCGCGGCGGGCATGAGGTGGATGGGCGGGAGCTGGTGCCGTTCGACATCGATGCGATGCGGGCGGCGGCGGTGGGGATGGCGGGCGTGGCGGCGGTGGGGGTGTGCGGGGTGTTTTCGCCGCTGAACGATGCGGGGGAGCGGGCGGCGGAGGCGGTGCTTTCGGCGTTGGCGCCCGGGGTGGCGGTGACGCGGTCGCATGAGCTGGGGCGGATCGGGCTGTTGGCGCGGGAGAATGTGTGCTTGTTGAATGCGGCGCTGTTGCCGCTGGCGGGGCGGATCGTGGCGGGGTTCCGGGCGGCACTGACGGGGTCGGGCATCGCGGCACCGCTGTTCATCACGCAGAACGACGGGACGGTGGTCGGCGCGGACGAGGCGGCTTCGTATCCGGTGCGATCGTTCGCCTCGGGGCCGACGAACTCGCTGCGGGGGGCGGCGTTCCTGTCGGGGTTGAGCGACGCGATGGTGGTCGATGTAGGGGGGACGACGGCGGATGTGGGCAGTCTTGTCGCGGGATTTCCGCGCGAGGCGAACAACGTGGTGGAGGTGGGCGGGGTGCGGACGCTGTTCCGGATGCCCGATCTTGTATCCGTGGGGCTGGGGGGTGGGACGCTGGTTGATCCGGGCGATCCCTGGACGATCGGGCCGGTGAGTGTGGGGTATCGGTTGCGGGAGCGGGCGATGGTGTTTGGCGGGCCAGAGCTGACCTGCACCGATATTGCGGTGGCGGCGGGGCTGGTTCGGCTGGGGGAGGCGGAGCGAGTGGCGGGGTTGGACCGGGGGTTCGTTTCGGCGGCGGTTGCGCGCATCCATGCGATCATCGGTGACGCGGTGGACCGGATGCGGGCCGATGCGGTGGCGCGGCCGCTGGTGGCGGTGGGGGGTGGGGCGTTCCTGGTACCCGACAGCCTGCCGGGCGTGTCGCGGGTGGTGCGGGTGGCGAACGAGGGGGTGGCCAATGCGCTGGGGGCGGCGATCGCGCAGGTGAGCGGGGAGGTGGACCAGGTGTTCCAGGGGATGGGGCGGGAGGCGGCGATGGGGCGGGCACGGGAGATTGCCGCCGAGCGGGCGATTCGGGCGGGGGCCGATCCGGCCAGCATCGTGCTGGTGGACCAGGAGGATATTCCGATCGCCTATTTGCCGGGGGATTCGCTGCGGGTTCGGGCGCGGGTGGTGGGGGACGTGGGGGGGGGGTTTGCCCCCCCCCCCGGTGGGTTTGCCATACCGTGGGGGGGGGGCCGGGGGGGGTATGGGGGGGGTCCCAAGCAATAGCGGGGGGGGGCGCCCGGGGGGGGGGGGGGGGGGGCGG
>JANPIH010000272.1:0-17559 GCA_031424895.1 Rhodospirillales bacterium | reverse complement strand
TCGTCCCCCACGGCGGCGACACCGACCGCTCCTCGCCCATCCACGCCCGCGAAATCGACGCCAGCCCCTGCGACTACATCGCCCTCGGCCACCACCACGCCGCCATGGAAATCGGCGAAGACCGCACCCTGGCCGCCTTCGCCGGCTCCCCCACCGACAAGGTCGGCCGGGGCCCCACCTATATCATCTGCGACCTTGGCGAAGACGCCCCCCCGGCCGTCGTGGTCCACAAGGTCGAAAAAGGCTGGTAGAAAGAATGTTCTTTTTTGAAAAAAGAACCAAAAAACTTTCTCCACTTTGCACCGTGCCCGAAATGTTGGGCAGGTGCAATTGAATGAAAAGTCTTTTTGCTTCTTTTTCTTCAGAAAAAGAAGGGTCTTACTTGCTTGCCTTTTCCAGCCAAGGCACCAACGCCGCCAGGAACCCCTTCGTATTCTGGCTCGGAACCCCGTGCCCCGCCTTCTCCACCGTCACCAGTTCACCTTTGGGAAGCGCATCCCGCAACCGCTCCGCCGCATCCGGCGCCAGGATGTTGCTCGTCTCCCCCCGCACCACCAGCACCGGCAGGTCGAACTTCGCGCAATCCTCCAGCGTCACGTTGTCCCCCGGCCGCTGCCCCGGCCGCAGCCCCAGTCGCCGCGGCGTGGCGTCGCATTTGCTGATGTACTTTCCGTCCACCCGCTCGAACATGTTGTATTTCACCGTCCGTTCGATGTGCTCGCGCGGCCGGTACGGATCGTATTTGCGCACGTTCTCGATGAAGTGCTCCAAATTGTCGAACTCGTTGTTGGCCGCCACGAACCCCGCGATCTGCGACCGGCCGGCGTCCGAGATCTCCGGCCCGATATCCACGATGCACAGCGCCGCCGTGCACCCGGCATGGTCCCGCGCCAGCAGCATCCCGTTGCGCCCACCCATCGAATGCCCGACCACCACCGGCGAACCCCCGCCGGCCGCCTCAAGAAACGCCGCCGCGTCCAACGCCATCGCGCGCCCGGAATAGTCCACGTCCCGCGCCCACTCGCTGTCCCCATGGCCCCGCTGGTCCAGCGCCAGCACCCGGTACTTCCGCGCAAGATGAAGGCTCACCAAATCCCACGAATGCGCCTGCTGGTGCCCGCCATGCAGCAGCACCACCGTCGGCGCCTCCGCCCGGCCCCACTCCAGGTAATGAAACCGATGCCCCCGCAGCACGATGTTGCGCGAGGCATACGGCACCGTCGGATCATGCTCGATCCCCAGTTCCCCAGCACTGGTCAACAGGCTGCGGAACTCGTCCGTCCCCGTCATGTCGAAGGCATCGCTGCCCGGGGCAGAGATATTGAGGTTCATGCGCGCGTCCCGCTGGCCGTTTCCTGCCGAGAACCATAGGGTGCCTTCGCGCCGCCTGTCACGCCAGCCTGCCGCCAAACGCCCCGGAGACGCCGAGATGACCGACCAGCCCGCCCCCACCACCGGCCGCCGCCTGTTCCTCGACCTGCTGAAGCAGGAGGGCGTGCGCGTCATGTTCGGCAACCCCGGCACCACCGAACTGCCGCTGATGGACGCATTGGCGGGCGAGGACGACATCCGCTACGTCCTGGCGCTGCAGGAAGCCCTGGTGATGGCCATGGCCGACGGCTACGCCCGCGCCAGCGGCACCCTCGGCGTCGCCAACGTCCATGTCGCCCCCGGCCTCGGCAATGCGATGGGCATGCTGTTCGACGCCCACAAGGCCGGCTCGCCCGTCCTGCTCACCGCCGGCCAGCAGGCGCAGGGCTTCGGCATCACCGAGCCGAACCTCTACGCCGAGCTGCCCCCCATGGCGCAGCCCTTCGTGAAATATGCCGTGGAGGTCCGCCGCGCCCAGGACCTGCCCCGCCTGCTGCACCGTGCCGCCAAGACGTCGCTGGCCCCCCCGATGGGCCCGGTATTCGTCTCGCTGCCGGTCGACGTGATGAACGCCGAGGCCACCGTCAGCCTCGGCACCCCGTCCCGCGTCGCGCCGCGCATCATCGCTGACGCGGCCGAGATCCAGAAGGCCGCCGCCTTGTTCGCCGCCGCCGCCAACCCGGTCATCATCGCCGGCGACAGCGTCGCGCAATCGGGAGCGGCGGCCGAACTCGTCGCCCTGGCCGACGCCCTCGGCGCCCCGGTCTGGCTGGAGGGCGAGCCGACCACGTTGCCTTTCCCCCCCGCCCATCCCCTGTTCCGCGGCCCGATCACCCGCCTCGGCCGCTGGATCCACGACATGCTCGCCCCGCACGACCTGGTGCTGTCGGTGGGGGCGGACATGTTCACCCTGTCGCTGCCACCGGATATCGAGCCGCTGCCGCCGGGCATCAAGGTGGTGCAGCTCGACACCAACCCCTGGGAGCTGGCGAAGAACTTCCCCGCCGATGCCGTCCTGTTCGGCGATCCGCTGCCCACCCTGCCGGCGCTGACCGCGGCACTGCACGAAGCCCTCGGCCCCGACGGCATCGCCCGCGCCCGGTCCCGCCGCGAAACCGTGGCCGCGACCGTCGCCGCCGAACTGGCCCGGCTCACCGCCCAGGCCGAGGCGCTGTCCGCCCGCTCCCCCATCGCGCCGCTCGCGCTGATGAAGGCGCTTGGCGACACGCTGCCGGCCGAAGCCGTGCTGGTCGACGAATCGATCTCCTCCGGCGCGGGCATGTTCCACTTCCTGCGCAACGCCCAGCCCGGCGGCCTGTTCGGCAACCGCGGTGGCGGCATCGGCTGGGGCTTGCCGGCGGCCGTGGGCATCCAGCTCGCCTTGCCCGACCGCCCGGTGGTCGCGGTGATCGGCGATGGCAGTGCCATGTATTCCATCCAGGCGCTGTGGACCGCGGCGCACGAGAAGCTGCCGATCACCTTCGTGATCCTCAACAACCGCTCCTACCGCATCCTCAAGCAGCGCCTCTCGGCCACCAAGGGTACCGCCGCCCAGCGCGGCCGCTATGTCGGCATGGAACTGTCCGAACCGGCGATCGACTTCCCGGCGCTGGCGAAATCCATGGGCGTGGATTCCGTCCGCGTCGAGACCATTCCCGCCTTCATCGCCGCGCTGAAACAGGGCCTGGCCGGCCCCGGCCCGCTGCTGATCGACGCCGCCACCGACCCGACCTTCCAGCCGGTGTGACCGGGCCGGATACTCGACCCGCCTAGACCACCGGCGAGGCGCCACCGTCCACGTTGGTCGCCGTGCCGGTGATGTAGCCGCCCTCGTCGCTGGCGAGGAAGCAGGCGATGTTGGCGAACTCCTCGGCCTTCCCCATGCGCCCGATTGGAATCGGCGCGCCGGTGCGGGCGATGTGGTCCTCCAGCGTGATGTTCTGCCCCTTGGCCACCAGCGCCGCATGGCCGCGCGCCACCTGGTCGGTCACGATCAGCCCCACCAGCAGCGCATTCACCAGGATGCCGTGCGGCGCGCCTTCGCCGGCCAGCACCTTGGTCAGCGCCATGCCGGCGGCACGGGTGACGTGGGTGGGCGCGCCATTGGCCTTGGGCGCCTTGGCCCCGGTGTTCAGCACGTTGATGACGCGGCCCCAGCGGCGCTCCTTCATTTGCGGCCAGGCCAGGCGCACCAGGCGCACGGCGGCGAACAGCTTGAGGTCCAGGTCGTCCTGCCAGATCTCGTCGGTGATGCTCTCGAAGGCGCCCGTGCGCGACTGGCCAGCATTGTTCACCACGATGTCGATGCGCCCGAGGGCCGCCATCGCGGCGTCATAGCCCTTCTTCACCCCCGCGGCGGAGGCAACGTCGCAGGCGATTGCTGCCACCTTGCCGCGGCCCAGCGCCGCCAGCTTGGCCTTCGCCTCGTCAAGGGGGCCCTGGCTGCGGGCGAGGATGGCGACACCGTCGGCGCCGGATTCGAGGAAACGCTGCGCCATCGCGAGGCCGAGGCCCTTCGAGCCGCCAGTGATGACGGCCGTGCGGCCGGCGAGAGAGATATGCATCTTGGAGTCCTCCGGTTATGTTATAAGAAGGAAAGATGTTCTTTTTTGAAAAAAAGAACCAAAAAACTTTTATCCATTTGCGCCGCGTCAGACATTTCGGACACGGTGCAAGAGAGTGAAAAGTCTTTTTGCTTCTTTTTCTTCAGAAAAAGAAGGCCTTCCTTGCTTTCCGTTCACCGCGCCACGCCCGCGCACAAAGGCGACATCCACGAGGGAGGTCGCGCCGGGTTCGTGCGGGGGGCGTGCATGGGCGAGCGGCATCGTGGCAGTTTGGACGCCACGCCGCGCCGCGCCAAGGACAAGCCGATGTTCGACCTTCTGATCCGCGATGTTCGACTGCAGGACCGGGAGGGCGCGGTGGATATCGGCGTTGCCGGCGGGCGGATCGCGGCGGTTGGGCCGGGTTTGGTGTGCGACGCGCCGAGGGTGGAGGCGGGCGGGCGGCTGGTGGTGCCTGGGCTGGTGGAGACGCATCTGCATCTTGACAAGACCTGCATTTTGGATCGCTGCCGGGCGGCGGAGGGCAGCGTGGCGGAGGCGGTGCGCGAGACGGCGGTGGCCAAGCGAGGCTTCACGGCGGAGGATGTGTATGCGCGGGGGAAACGAACGCTGGAGAAATGCCTGTGCGGCGGGACGATGCGGGTGCGCACGCAGGTGGAGCTGGACCCGGTGATCGGGATGCGCGGGTTCGAGGGGGTGCAGGCGCTGGCGAAGGATTATGCCTGGGCGGTGGAGATGGAGATCTGCGTGTTCCCGCAGGAGGGCCTGCTGAACAATCCGGGCACGGAAGAGTTGCTGGTGGCAGGGTTGCGGCGGGGGGCGAAGGTGATCGGGGCCGCGCCCTATACCGACAGCGATCCGCGCGGGCAGATCGGGCGCATCTTCGCCCTGGCGCGTGCGTTCGACGTGGATATCGACATGCATCTCGATCTCGGGGACGACCCCGCGCAGATGCAGGCCGAGTTCGTCTGCGAGATGACGGAGCGTTTCGGCTGGGGCGGGCGGGTGGCGATCGGGCATGCGACGCAGTTGTCGATGTTGGCGCCGGCGCGGGCGATGGCGGTCGGGCGGCGTCTGGCCGGGGCCGGGGTGGCGGTGACGATCCTGCCGTCGACGGATCTGTATCTGATGGGGCGCGCTGCCACGCACGCGGTGCCGCGCGGGGTGGTGGTGGCGGAGCCGTTGCGGGCGCTGGGCGTGTGCTGTTCGGTGGCGACGAACAACGTGCTCAATCCGTTCACGCCGTATGGCGACGGGAGCCTGGTGCGGATGGCAAACCTCTATGCGAACGTGGCACATGTCGGCCGGCCGGGGGAGCTGGCGGGGTGCCTGTCGATGGTGACGCATGAGGCGGCACGGCTGATGCGGTTATCCGACTACGGGGTGGCGGTGGGGAATCCCGCGGACCTGGTGCTGTTCGATGCCGCCACGCCGGAGGCCGTGGTGGCGGAGATCGCCCGGCCGGTGTGGGGAATGAAGGCGGGGCGGGTGACGTTTTCCGCGCCGCGCGCCATGCTGCATCCGCCGAGGACGGCATAAGGCCATGCAAGGGGCATGGTGGCCGGACAAGGGCGTTGAGCATCAGGTGGATCAGATGACGATTTCTTCGATCTCCCGCTACCGGGGCGGTATCGCCGACGATGTGGTGCCGTTGGCCCAATCCCTGAAGGCGATCTATCGCCGGTATGGGGTTGGCTATCGGCTCGGCCGGGTTGAAAGCGATCCGAACGCGGGCGATTGGATGGTGACCGTCACTTACGCGGATGCTGATGCCTACGCGAAGACGACGACGCAGTTTGCCGGCGATGCGGAGTTGCAGGACGTGTTTCACGCCATCGCGCGGTTCGCCAAGCGGATGAGCCGCGATGTCGTGGCCGATCTGGATGTCTGATGCCAAGCCCTGAACTGGCCGGCTCTTCCGGCCACTCCAGGGCTTGGTATCGCGCGCGGGGATGGCCGGCGGCCGCGCGCAAAACAAAGACTCATACCGGCTCGCGTTGACCCGTACTTCATGGGTCAATGCGGGCCGGTATGGGGCAGCTTGGCTGCCTACGCGGGAAGGAGGCGCAAGTGCCGCATATCACGACCGATGACGGGGTTCGGCTGTACTACGAGGAGGCCGGGCGCGGCTTCCCGGTGGTGTTCGTGCACGAGTTCGCCGGCGATCTGCGAAGCTGGGAGCCGCAGTTGCGGCATTTTGGGCAGCGCTACCGGGCGGTCGCGTTCAATGCGCGCGGCTATCCGCCCTCGGAGGTGCCGGACGATCCCGGCAAGTATTCGCAGGACCGCGCGGCGGACGACATCGCCTCGGTGCTGGATGAGCTGAATTTGAGCCAGGCGCATATCGTCGGGCTGTCGATGGGCGGGTTCGCGACGCTGCATTTCGGCTTCCGCCATGGCGGGCGGGCGCGCTCGCTGGCGGTGTGCGGCTGCGGCTATGGCGCGGAGCCGTCGGAGCAGGAGAAGTTCCGCGCCGAGGGGGCGGCGACGGTGGCGTTCATCCGCGAGCATGGGATGGCGGCCTTCGCCGAACGCTATGCCTATGGGCCGACGCGGGTGCAGTTCGAGAACAAGGATGCGCGGGGGTTCGCCGAGTTCAAGCGACAATTGGCGGAGCATGATGCGGTGGGCGCGGCACTGACGCAGCTTGGCGTGCAGCGGGAGCGGCCGTCGCTGTGGGCGCTGACGGATGCGATGAAGGCGCTGGATGTGCCGACGCTGGTGCTGACCGGGGACGAGGACTGGCCGTGCCTGCTGCCTGGGGTGCTGATGAAGCACAACATTCCCGGCGCCGCACTGGCGGTGATGCCGAACAGCGGGCACGGGATCAACCTGGAGGAGCCGGCGGAGTTCAACCGGATCGTGGGCGAGTTCCTGGCACAGGTGGATGCCGGGCGGTGGCCGCGGCGCGATCCGCGGGCCACCGGGGCGAGCATTACCGGGATGCGCTAGGGGACGACTACCGCCGGGCTGGTGCCGGGGGCGGCTGGGCGTCGTCGGTGGCACGGCGGGGGGTTCCGTCCATGTTGAAGCGCTCGACGGCCAGGCCGGTGCGGGCTTCCTTCAGGATCTTGTCCACGCCTTCCTGGATGGTCTTGCTGCGCAGCCCGTCAAAGGCTTCCTCGAAGGTCGGCGGCGGCGTGCTGCGGCGGGCCTCGACGCGGATGACGTGCCAGCCGAACTGGGTTTTGACTGGGTTGTCGGTGGTTTCCCCGGCCTTCAGCGCGAAGGCGGCGGCGGCGAATTCCTGCACCATGTCGCCCTGCTTGAAGAAGCCGAGGTCGCCGTCGCCGGAGGCCTTGTCGGTGCTGCGGGCGCGGGCAATGGTCGCGAAATCGCCGCCCTTCTTGAGCTCGGCGATCACGGCGCGGGCGTCGGCCTCGCTGCCGAGGAGGATATGGCGGGCATTCACCTCCTCCTCGCCAGACCGGCCCGCTATCTCGCGGTCGTAGCGGGCGCGCAGCTCGGGCTCGGTGACCAGCGGGCCGACATCGCGGCCGATCACCGCGGTTTGCAGCGCCTGGTCCTGGGCGCGGGCCATCTGGCGCGCCACCGCCTGTTCCTTGTCCATGCCGCGGCGGCGGGCAAGCTCGACGATGGCGGCGCGGTCGATCAGCTGGTCGAGCAGCAGCGGGAACAGCATGCCGGGGGGCATGGAGCGCGCTTCGGCCGGAAGCTGCTGTGCGGCATCGGAGACGTCGCTGAGGCGGATGTCCTTGCCGGCGACGCGCGCGACCACCGGGTCGGCCGGGGTGGCCTGACCCGACAGCGCGGGGGCGGGGGTTGCCGGGGCCTGGGCCAGGGCCGGGGTCGCCAGCAGCATCGCGCCGGCCAGGAGGGTTGCCACGAGGGGCAGGGGGCCGGGCTGCGGCATGGGCATGTGTCCTGGAAAGATCTTACGGATCATGGCCGAAGCGGCGGGGCGCGACAAGCAAGGGCCGCCCATGCGCGGGCGATATGCGTGCCCCCGGGCGGCTGCCATGGTTGTGACACGCCGCAGTCGTTGACCCCGCCTCGCCCGAGTCCTATCTCAGCGCATTGGCGGGGCAGCCTTCGTTGCCCGGCCCCTGATGCGTGTCCCGAAAGGGTATTCATGTTCGCTGCCATCGCCCGTGCCATCTTCGGCACCGCCAACGACCGGTCGCTCAAGGCCTACCAGCGGCGGGTGCCGCAGATCAATGCCCTGGAAGCCGGCCTGCAGGCCCTTTCGGACGAGGCCCTGCGCGCCAAGACCGGAGAGTTCCGCGACCGCCTGGCCCAGGGGGAAACGCTGGACCAGTTGCTGCCGGAGGCGTTCGCGGTGGTGCGGGAGGCCAGCTGCCGCGCGCTGGGCATGCGGCATTTCGACGTGCAGATGATCGGCGGAATGGTGCTGCACGAAGGCAAGATCGCCGAGATGAAGACCGGCGAGGGCAAGACCCTGGTGGCGACCCTGCCGGTGTATCTGAACGCGCTGCCCGGCAAGGGCGTGCATGTCGTGACCGTGAACGACTACCTGGCCCAGCGCGACGCGGAGTGGATGGGCGGCATCTATTCGTTCCTGGGGCTGACCACCGGGGTGATCGTGCATGGCATCGGCGAGGATGAGCGCCGGGCGGCCTATGCGGCGGACATCACCTATGGCACCAACAACGAGTTCGGCTTCGACTACCTGCGCGACAACATGAAGTATCGGCTGGAGGACATGGTCCAGCGGGATTTCGCCTACGCGATCGTCGACGAGGTGGACAGCATCCTGATCGACGAGGCGCGCACGCCGCTGATCATCTCCGGCCCGGCGGAAGATTCGTCGGACCTGTACCGCAGCGTGAACGCCGTCATGGCCGAGTTCGTGAAGGACAAGGGCCGCTACGACAAGGACGAGAAGTTCAAGACCGTCAGCCTGACCGAGGACGGGTCGGAGCTGCTGGAGGAGAAGCTGCGCGAGGCGGGCATCATCACCGAAGGCAACCTGTACGACGTTTTCAACGTCTCGGTGCTGCACCACTCGCAGCAGTCGCTGCGCGCGCACACGCTGTTCGCCCGCGACGTGGACTACATCGTGCGCCAGGACAAGGTGGTGATCATCGACGAGTTCACCGGACGCATGATGGAAGGAAGGCGCTATTCGGAGGGCCTGCACCAGGCGCTGGAGGCCAAGGAGTTCGTGACCGTCCAGGCCGAGAACCAGACGCTGGCCTCCATCACCTTCCAGAACTACTTCCGGCTGTATCCCAAGCTTTCGGGCATGACCGGCACCGCGCTGACCGAGGCGGACGAGCTGGCCGAGATCTACAAGCTCGACGTGATCGACATTCCCACCAACGTGGCGGTGGTCCGCAAGGACAACGACGACGAGGTGTATCGCTCGGCGGCCGAGAAATACGAGGCGGTGGCCAGGTTGATCGACGAGGCGCGCGCCCGTGGCCAGCCGGTGCTGGTCGGCACCGTCAGCATCGAGAAAAGCGAGCACCTGGCCGAGCGGCTGAAGCAGAAGAAGGTGCCGCACCAGGTGCTGAACGCGCGCTTCCACGAGCAGGAGGCGCAGATCATCAGCCAGGCCGGTGCGCCCGGGGCCGTCACGATCGCCACCAACATGGCCGGCCGCGGAACGGACATCAAGCTGGGCGGCAACATCGACATGCGCCTGCGCATCGAGCTGGCGGGCATGACGGACGAGGCGGCGCGGGCGGCGCGCGAGGCGGAGATCCGCGCCGAGGTGGCCGCCAACCATGAGCAGGTGAAGGCGGCCGGCGGGCTGCTGGTGGTCGGCACCGAGCGGCACGAGAGCCGGCGCATCGACAACCAGCTGCGCGGCCGCTCCGGCCGGCAGGGCGACCCGGGCGGCAGCCGCTTCTTCCTGTCGCTGGAGGACGACCTGATGCGCATCTTCGGCAGCGACCGCATGGGCGGGATGCTGCAGAAGCTGGGGCTGAAGGATGGCGAGGCGATCGTTCATCCCTGGATCAACAAGGCGCTGGAGAAGGCGCAGAAGAAGGTCGAGGCGCGCAACTTCGACACGCGCAAGAACGTGCTGAAATACGACGATGTGATGAACAACCAGCGCCGCGAGGTCTATGCCCAGCGCCGCGAGTTCATGCGCGCCGAGGATGTCAGCGAAACCATCGCGGACATGCGCAGCGAGGTGATCGCCAGCATGGTGGCGCTGCGCATTCCCGAGCGCGCCTATGCCGAGCAGTGGCAGTCCGCGGAGCTGGCCGCCGACGTGCTGCGCGTGTTCGGCCTCGACCTGCCGACGGCGGACTGGGCGCGCGAGGAAGGCATCGACGAGACGCAGATCCGCGAGCGCATCGAAACCGCGGTGAACGAGCACATGGCGGCGAAGGCGGCGAATTTCGGCCCGGAGACGATGCGCTTCATCGAGAAAAGCCTGCTGCTGCAACTGCTGGACCGCGTGTGGAAGGAGCATCTGCTGGCGCTCGACCACCTGCGCCAGGGGATCGGCCTGCGCGCGTATGGCCAGCGGGACCCGCTGAACGAATACAAGGCCGAGGCGTTCGCCCTGTTCAACGCCATGCTGGACGAGCTGAAGGAGCAGGTGACCGGCTTCCTCTCCCGCGTGGAGCTGAACCCGGAACCGCCGGCGCCGGTGTTCCAGCCCTACCAGGAATCGCACCCGGCGCCGGAGATGGTCACCGCCGATGGCTACGAATCCGGCGTCGAGACCATGCCGACCCGCGTGACATCAGGCCCGCTGCGTGCAACGGCCGTGGACCCGAACGACCCCGCCACCTGGGCCGCCACCCCGCGCAACGCGCCGTGCCCGTGCGGGTCGGGCAAGAAGTTCAAGCACTGCCACGGGCGGAACATGTAGGCGCGAAGGAAAGAAAGGTTGGGCTCTGCCCAGACCCGCCAGGGGCCAAGCCCCTGGACCTTACTTTTTTGCTAATGGGATCAAAACGCCGTCGGCCCTTTGCGGGTCCAGGGCAGAGCCCTGGCCTTAGCTTTAGTAAATACATGTTCATTTCTATTTTTTGGCAAAGTCCGTCGCCACGTTACCGTGGCACGGACGGCTTCCCGCGCGCGTGGATCAGCGTCCGCAAGCCGGACCCGTCGCCCAGCACATTGAGCCGCACCGTCGCAGCGGCCCCACCCAGCGCGCGCTCCATGGCGAGCAGCACTTCGCGCGCCTCGGCCCAGCGGCCACGGGCGGTGAGGGCGGCGACCAGCGTCACCGCGCCGTCGCCGGATAGCCGTTCCGCCGGCATCTCCGCCAGCAGCCCGGGCAGTTCCGAGGGCGGCACCGCGCGCCAGAGATGCTGCAGCCCGTGGAAGCCGAAGCTCGGCCCGCCATCGTACTTGGGGGCCAGCGATTCGATCTCCACCGAGAACCGCCGCGCCGTGGCCGGGTCGGCGAAGCGGATGCCGCGTACTTCCAGCGCCGGGCGCCAGGCGCGGCAGATCAGCGCATCCTCTGGGTCGCCCGGCGCGAAGGCGTCGTCGGCCAGCGCGTCCAGCAGTCGCCGGGAGCGCAGCGAAAAGCCGCCATTGCCGACCTGACGGCCAGGCGGGTACCAGGACCACGGCGCGCCGACATAGTCGAATCCGACGAACTCCGCCTCCCACCGTGCCCCGTCGATCACCCAGCCATCCCATTGCACAAGCAGGACGTGGCGCGTGGCGATATGCGCCCGCAACTGCTTCAGCACGAACGCCGAATAGGCGCCGCGGTCGGGCAACCGGGCGATTGGCCGCACCTCGATGCCGTCGGCGGCCAGCGCCGCGTCAGTCAGCAGCAGCGTGGCCCCGAAGCCGGCCTGTGCCTGCGACCGGCGCAGCGCGGCCAGCGCCAGGGTCGGCTGTGCGCAGTCGATGCAGCACAGCGTGACGTCCGGCAGGACCGTCATCCCGCGACCGACAGCAGCCAGCTTCGCAGCCCCGGCACATCCAGCGGCCGCCCGTCTGCATGGCGCAGCCCGGCCAAATCCTCATCGAGCGCCGCCGCCCCCTGCACCTCCTCCAGCCGGCGGAGCACCACCAGCGCCTCGGCCGGGCGGGCGCGGGTGGCATAGGCCATCATCAGCTGCCTGCCGTGGCGCGGCACCAGCGCACCGGGCGGCAACGACGCCAGCAAGCCCGGCAGTTCGGCGGCGGGCACAGTGCGCCAGAAGTTGAACAGGCCGTGGAAACCGAAGCTCGGCGCCGGGTCGGTGTCGCGCTCCACGGAAAAGCGGCGCGCGGCCAACGGGTCGGCGAAGCAGATGCCGCGGCGCTCCAGCTCCGGGCGCCATTCCCGGCAGATCATGTCGTCCTCCGGATGGTCCGGCACGAAGCCCGGCCCAGCCAGCAAGGCGAGCAGCCGGCGGGAGCGCAGCGAGAACCCGCCATTGCCCACCTGCATACCATCCGTCTGCCAGGGCCACGGCGCGCCGATATAGTCGAAGGCGCGAAAACCGTCCTCCCACCTCGTGCCGTCCAGGACATAGCCGTCCCATTGCACCAGCAGGACCAATGGCGTGCGCAGATGGGCCACCAGGTGCTTCAGCACGAAATGCGAATAGGCCTCGGCCGTGGCGAGGTGCGGGATCGGCCGGACCTCGATGCCGTCGGCGCGCAACGGCGCATCGGTCAGTAGCAACGTCTCCCCGAAGCCGCGCTGCGCCTGGGACAGACGCAGCGCGCGCAGCGCCAGGTCCGGGCGCACGCAATCGATGCAGCACAGCGTCACATCGGGCAGGTCGGGTCGCGGCATCGTGGCTCCAGCTTCGCGCCGCGCCAGCATATCGGGGCGCGCGCCGGTTGACACCGCCGGCCGTGCGCGCTCCGCTTCCGCCGGACCATCTGGGAGCCCGCCATGACCCGCCAGCCCCTCGTCGGCCCGAGCGCCTGGACCGGCGCCGAGCTTGCCGCCAGCGGCGACTGGGTGCGCCAGTTCGACGCCGGCCACCTGGCCGAGATCAACGCCGCATTGGGAAATGTGCGCCGCCTCGGCCTGGTGATCGGCTTCCCGAAGGAGGCCTTCCCGCTGCAGCACACCGCCGCCCTGCTCGCCGACGTCTCCGGAGAATTGGAGAACGGCCGCGGCGCGGTCCGGCTGCGCGGGCTGCCAGTCGGCCGCTACGACATCGACGACCTGCGGCGGATATTCTGGGGGATCGGGCGGCACCTGGGCACCGCGCTGTTCCAGAACGCGCGCGGCGAGGCGATGGGCGAGGTGCGCGACGAAACCCGGCTGGCCGAGAAAACCTTCGAGGAAACCAGCGAAGGCAGCATCGCCTCCGCCCGTGCCCGCTCGCGCTCCACCGGCCCGCTGCGCTGGCATACCGACCGCTGCGACGTGATCGCCCTGTTGTGCGTGCGCAACGCGATGGATTGCGGAATCTCCAAGCTCGCCGCCATCCCGGCGATCCACAACGCCATCCTCGCCCGCCGGCCGGACCTGCTGGAGCTGCTGTGCCAAGACTACTGGCGCGCCCGCCCCGCCGACGAGGATGGGCTGTCCGGCGGCAACGTCTATGCCATGCCGGTGTTCGGCTTCGCCGACGGGCGCATCACCAGCCAATACTCCCGAACCTACGTAGAACAGGCCCAGCTCGTGCCCGGCGTGCCGAAGCTGACCGCGGCACAGGACGAGGCGCTGGACCTGCTGGCCAGCGTGGCCGAGGAGCTGTGCCTGCACTCGGCCTTCGAGGACGGCGATATCCAGCTGCTCAACAACCACGCGATCTACCACGGCCGCACCGCCTACGCCGACGACGCCCCCTCGGGCCGCGACCGGCTGCTGCTGCGCCTGTGGCTCGCCGCCCCAAACAGCCGCCGCCTGCCGGACGGCTTCGAAACGCTGTGGGGCAACACCGCCCCCGGCACCCTGCGCGGCGGCGTGGTGCAGCCAGCGAGCGGAACGCGGGTGGCGGCGTAGGTCAGAAAGCTAACCGAAAGGCCAAAGGCAAGGACAGGGCGCTGCCGTCGCGGCGCGAAGCCGCGCTACGGAGGACCCGCCAAGGGCCGGCGGCCCGCGGAACCGCAATCATGAGGTCCAGGGGCTCGGCCCCTGGCGGGTCTGGGCAGAGCCCAGCCTTGCTAATCTCCGCGCCTATCGCGCGAAGCCCCAATCTACCCCGCCGCCTGCGCCCCCCGCACCAGCGTTCCCGGCAGCGCCCCTGTTGCCACGCCCTCGCGATAGGTCACCTGCCCGGCCTTGATTGTCGCGACATAGCCGCGCGCCTGCTGCAACAGCCGCCGGCCGCCCGCCGGCAGGTCGAACTTCATGATCGGCCGTTCGAACCCCAGCCGGTCGAAGTCGATGATGTTCACATCCGCCTTCAGCCCCGGCGCGATCACCCCACGATCGTGCAGCCCCACCGCATGCGCCGTGTCCGAGGTCTGCCGCCGCACCAGCTCCTCCACCGGCAGCCGCCCGGTCGCCCGGTCCCGCCCCCAATGCGTCAGCAGGTAGGTCGGGAAGCTGGCATCGGAGATGAACCCCACATGTGCGCCCCCGTCGGACAGACCGACCAGCGTGTTCCGGTGCGCCAGCATCTCCGCCACCGGCGCCAGGTTGAACTCGGCGAAGTTGGTCAGCGGCGCGAAGATGAAGTTCGAGCCATCCCCCTCCGCCAGCAGGTCATAGGCGAACGAAGCCGCCTCCACGCCCTGCCGCTCCGCCTGGGCCGCGAGCGAGGACGACTCGGCCGGCTCGTAGTCTGGCGGATCGCCGAACGGGAACATCCGCGCATAGCCCAGCCGGGTGATCAGCGGGAAGTTGCTCCCCGCCACCGGGTCCTCCGCCAAAATCTTCGCCCGAACGCCGGGGTCGCGCATCGCCGCCGCCCGCGCATCGGCCGGCAGGTGCGCCAGCGTCTTGTAGGTCGGCGTGCCGCTGAACGGGTTCTGGCTTCCCAGCAGCCCGAGCAGGATCCCGATCGGCCGCGGCGGGAACACCGGGCGGATCGGCACCCCGTCCGCCGCCGCGCGGTCAGACAGCTCCAGCAGCTTCAGCCAGTCCGTCGTCCGGTCATGCCGCTGCGACAAGGAGAACACCAGCGGCCGGCCGCTGGCCTCCACCACGCGCCGCATCATCGCGAACTCGCCCTCCAGGTCCGGATGCCAGTCGCTGACCAGCTCCAGCATCCCCTTCCCCGCGGCCTTCAGCCCCATGGCGATGCCCATCAGCTCCTGCTCCTGCGCCCGCAGCGTGGGCGTCGGGTCGCCGGCCAGCGTCTTGTGGCTGATGGTGCGCGAGGTGGTGAAGCCGAACGCCCCGGCCCGCATCGCATCGGCGGCGATGTCGCGCATCCGGGCAATATCTTCCTGGGTGGCGTTCTCCAGGTGCGACGCCCGTTCGCCCATCACATACACCCGCAGTGCCGCATGCGGCAGCTGGGCGCAGATGTCGATGTCGCGCGGCTTCTTCTCCAGCGCGTCGAGATACTCCGGGAAACTCTCCCACGACCACTTCAGCCCCTCGTGCAGCGCCGGGCCGGGAATGTCCTCCACCCCCTCCATCAGCTCGATCAGCCGGTCGCGGTCGCCGGGCTTCACCGGCGCGAACCCCACGCCGCAATTGCCCATCACCGCCGTCGTCACGCCATGCCACGCCGAGGGCTGCATGTGCGAATCCCACACCGCCTGCCCGTCGTAATGCGTATGGATGTCCACGAACCCAGGCGTCACCAGCTTACCCCGCGCGTCGATCTCCTCGGCACCCCGCGCCGCAACCGTGCCCACGGCGGTGATCCGGCCGCCGGACATCGCCACGTCGGCCTCGAACCCCGGCTTGCCGGTGCCGTCAATCACCGTGCCGCCGCGAATGACCAGGTCAGGCGTAGTGGACATGGCGTGGACCCCCTCATGTTTGTTGCCGCCAAGGTTAGCATAACGCCCGGCCAGGGGGAGCACCCTCTGCGGTCATCCAACATCGGATGAACGTAGCGACCTGGTGGACAAGGCGAGGGCTCTGCCCTCGACCCGCCAGGGGCCAAGCCCCTGGACCTTATCCTTTATGAAAGCGGTTCCAAGGGCTGCCGGCCCTTGGTGGGTTCCCCGTGGCGCGGCTTCGCGCCGCGACGGCAAAGCCCTGGCCGTGCCTTCTCGCCGCACCCTCTATCGCGGCGGGCGCGGAACGAACGCTGGCACCCGGGCCTGGTAGTCGCGGTAGCGCTCTCCCCGGCTCGCCAGCATCACCGTTTCCAGCGGCGGGATGCCGGACACGTGCACAAGCAGCCAGTACATCCACGCCGGCGCCACCAGCGACAGCAGCATCCACTCCCACCCCGCCCCGATCGCCATCACCGGCCAGGCGCACCACAGCAGCCATTCGAAGAAGTAGTTCGGATGGCGCGACCACGCCCACAGCCCCGCCTCGCACACCTGGCCACGGTTGGCCGGATCGGCCCGGAATCGCCGCAACTGCGCGTCCGCCACCGCCTCCCCCGCCACTGCCACCGCGAGCACCAGCAGCGCCACCGCATCGGCGATGCGGAACTCCGCCGCTGGATGCCGCGCCGCCGCCAGCACCGACAGCACCAGCAGGAACCCGGCCAGCGCCTGCAACTGGAGGAAGCGGAACATCCGCCCCTGGAACCCCGCCCCCCAGTCCCGCCGATAGGCCCCAAAGCGCGGGTCCTCGTGCCCAGCCGCCGCCCGCCGAGCTATATGCGTGCCCAGCCGCAGCCCCCAGGCCGCCATCACCGCGGCCACCAGCCATTGCCGCCAGCCAGCCGCGCCCCCCATAGACCAATCATCCAGCGGCACCACCGCCATCGCCACCCCCGCCGCCCCGGTGGCATAGCTCCAGGTGGCATCAACCCAGCCGGAATTGCCGGTCGCCCGCTGCACGCCCCACGCGAACGCCATGGCGGCGGACAACCCCAGGGCCACCGCCACCCCCAGCAACGTGATTGTCATGTGGACCGAACCTCCCCTGGATATACCCCAGGCGCATATCTATATTGCATTACAAGGGTGCAGGTAGGGAGACTTGGCGAATGGGCGAGGGGTCGATCCTTTCGTCGCGCGTGGCCATCGGCCGGCGCGGCACGCTATGTGGCCTGGCAGCCGGGGCAACCCTGGCGCCCGCCACGCTGCTTCCGCGCCCGGCCATGGCCGGGATCCCCGCCAACCGCCGCCTCGCCTTCGACGTGTCGCGCAACGCCAAGCCGATCGGCACCCACCTCGTCACCTTCGAACCCACCCCCGACGGCATGGACGTGAAGCTGGCGGTCGACTTCATCGTGCGCTGGGCCGGGCTGGTGCTCTACCGCTACTCCGTGCGCGCTAGCGAAACCTGGCGCGGCGGCGTGCTGATGGCCGCCCAGGGCGAGACGAACGACGACGGCACCCGCCACGCCATGCGCGCCACCCGCCGCGACGGCGCGCTGGTGGTGGAGGGCACAAATGGCCCCACCTACACCGCCCCCGCGAAATCGATCGTCTCCAGCCACTGGAACCCCGCACAGCTCGCCGCCCCGATGATCAACATCCAGGACGGGGAGTTGCTGGCATTCCGCATCGACCCCAAGGGCCGCGGCATCATCACCGCACGCGGCGGGCCGGTTGAAGCCGACCATTACGCCCTCACTGGCAAGGCCTCGCTGGAGCTGTGGTACGACCGCCAGAACGTCTGGTCGAAGCTCCTCGCGGTCAGCTGGGACGGGTCCAAGATCGAATACCGCCAGACCTGACC
>JANPIH010000271.1:0-3017 GCA_031424895.1 Rhodospirillales bacterium | reverse complement strand
GGCCAATACTGATGCGGGGGGCAGGAGCGCGATAGACCCCTAGCGCCAGGTCGCAATTTTGGTTCGCGGTGCGCAAACACCGCCCAGCAGCCCGCGGAACTCCGCCACTTCTGGCCGCGCCGTCTCCCCCGCAGTTCGCACATTCCCCCCAATCCGGATGCCGCCGATGTCCCTCCCATGGATGGCCGCGAAGATCGTGCTGCGTCCGGTAGACGAGCTACGTGCGCACGCCGGCAATGCCCGCGTGCACTCGGCCGAGCAGATCGAGCAGATCAAGGCCAGCATGCTGGCGTTCGGGTTCACCAACCCACTGCTGGTCGATGAGGACAGCGTGCTGATCGCCGGCCACGGCCGACTGGATGCGGCGCAGGCCCTGGGCGTCGCCAAGGTGCCGGTCATCGTGCTGAAGCACCTGTCGCCGGCACAGAAGGAGGCGCTGCGGCTGGCCGACAACCGCATCGCCGAGAACGCAACCTGGGACCAGGCGCTGCTGTGCGAAGCACTCGCCGGGCTGCAGCAGGCGGGCGAGGTCGATCTCCTGGCCATCGGCTTCTCGCAGGATGAGATCGGCGCGATTCTGGCTGCCGCGGACGAGGCCGTCACCGATGGCGATGCGCGGGACGAACTAGAGGACGCCGACGCCACTGCCCATGGCGAACCTGCCGCGCCCGCCGACGAAGATGAGGCCGACGATCCCGCCGATGCTGCGCCGGAACCGCCCCGCGCGGCGGTGACACGTCCCGGCGACCTATGGCTACTCGGGGGGCATCGGTTGCTCTGCGGCGACAGCACCGATGGGGCCGCTGTCGCCCACGTCATGGGTGGCGAGCGCGCCGTGCTGCTGTTCACCTCGCCGCCGTATGGCAGCCAGCGCAACTACACCACCGGCGGCATCGCCGATTGGGACGCGCTGATGCGGGGCGTGTTCCAGCACGCAGGCGACGCCCTCGCCCATGACGGCCAGATTTTGGTGAACCTCGGCCTCACCCACCACGACAACGAATGGCACCCGTATTGGCAGAGCTGGGTCGAGTGGATGCGGACGACCGGATGGCGCCGCTTCGGCTGGTATGTCTGGGACCAGGGGCCCGGCCTGCCCGGCGACTGGAACGGCCGCCTCGCGCCCAGCTTCGAGTTCCTGTTCCACTTCAACCGTCAGGCACGCCAGGCCAACAAGATCATTCCCTGCAAGTGGGCTGGCGATCCGCTGCTGATGTCCGGCTTGCGCCGCGCCGATGGCACGATGAGTGGCAACTCCCACGAGGGCCGGCCGATCCAGGACTTCCGGATCCCCGACAACGTCGTGCGTATCACCCGGCACAAGGAGCGTGGCATAGAGACGGAGCATCCCGCCGTGTTCCCGATCCGTCTGCCTGAGTTCGTAATACGTTCGTATTCGGAGCCTGGTCAAACCACGCTCGATATGTTCTCTGGCTCCGGCACGACCATTCTGGCTGGCCAGAGGACCGGGCGACGAGTTTGCGCAATCGAGCTAGCGCCAACCTACGTCGATCTGGCGATCGCGCGCTGGCGGCAGAACCATCCCGACCTTCCGGTGACGCTGGACGGGGATGGTCGGGACTATGACGCCGTGGCCGCGGAACGTACCAAGGTGATGGAGGCGACCGATGCAGGCTGATCTCGCCGTGGTGGCAATGCCGGTGGCGTCGCTGGTGCCGTATGCCGCGAATGCGCGCATACACTCCGATGCTCAGGTTGCTCAGATTGCCGCCTCGATTGCGGAGTTCGGCTTCGTGAACCCTGTGCTGGTTGACGCGGCTGGCGTGCTGGTCGCGGGCCATGGCCGCGTGTTGGCGGCGAAGCGGCTGGGCATGGCGAGCGTGCCGGCGATCCGCTTGGCACACCTGACCGAGGCGCAGGCCCGCGCCCTGCGGCTGGCGGACAACCAGATCGCTCTAAACTCCGGCTGGGACGAGGCGCTGCTGGCGACCGAAATCGCGCGGATCCGGGACGAAGGCGTGGTTGACCTCGACGTGCTCGGCTTCTCCGGGCTGGAACTCGACCAGTTGCTCGCCGCCGCGGATGGTGGCGACGCGGATGCCGCCGATGAAGCGCCGCCGCTGCCGGCGGTGCCGGTGTCACGCACCGGCGACCTCTGGCGCTGCGGCGAGCACCGGGTGCTGTGCGGCGATGCCACCAAACTGGCGGATGTGCAGCGCGCGCTGGGCGCCGACCGGCTGGCCGACATGGCGTTCCTCGATCCACCCTACAATGTCGCCTACGAGGGCGGCACCGCAGCCAAGATGACCATCGCCAATGACGCGCTGGGCGGCGGCTTCCTGGACTTCATCCGGCCGGCGCTGACCAACTTGCTGCAGGTGACCAAGGGCGCCAGCTACGTGTGCATGTCGTCATCGGAATGGCCGACGCTGCATCGCGCCTGGCAGGATGCCGGCGGCAAGTGGTCGAGCACCATCATCTGGGCGAAGAATGCCTTTGCGCTGGGCCGCGCCGACTACCACCAGCAGTTCGAGGCGATGCTCTACGGCTGGAAGGCCGGTAGCCAGCACTACTGGTGCGGCGCCCGCGACCAGGGAAACGTCTGGCACTTCGACAAGCCGGCGCGCAACGACCTGCACCCGACGATGAAGCCGGTGGCGCTGGTGGAACGGGCGATCCGGAACAGCAGCAAGCACCGAGACATCGTGCTCGATCCGTTCGGTGGTTCCGGCACCACGATGATCGCCGCGGAGCGGACGGGGCGACAGGCCGTGCTGCTGGAGATCGACCCAGCGTATGTCGATGTGATCGTGCGGCGGTGGGAGGAGATGACGAACGAAGCTGCTGTTCTCGACTCCACCGCACGCGTGGACGACCAGGTCGTGCCTGCGGCGGTTGAACGACCCTGCGTTGTTTCGGCCGTTGCAAACTCTGATTCACGGTAATCTTAACGTTATATTCACGACGGTATGACACTGCCACGCGGGGCGGGACCGGCAGACCACTGTCGACACTAGCCGCAGTCACCTAATGGCTAGGACTGTATTGTGATCATT
>JANPIH010000270.1:0-1737 GCA_031424895.1 Rhodospirillales bacterium | reverse complement strand
TGCTGGCCGGCATCCGCGACATCCTGCTGATCTCGACGCCGCACGACCTGCCGCAGTTCAAGCGGCTGCTGGGCAATGGGTCGGCCTATGGGATTGCGCTGACCTATGCCGAGCAGCCCTCGCCGGACGGCATCGCGCAGGCGTTTCAGATCGGTGCCGAGTGGATCGGCGGCGAGGCCTGCGCCTTGGCGCTGGGCGACAACATCGTCTATGGCGAAGGGCTGCCGGCGCAGTTCGCGGCCGCGGCCACAAGGGCGGAGGCGGGCGAGGCGACCGTGTTCGGCTACCGCGTGGCCGACCCGGAGCGCTATGGGGTAGCCGAGTTCGACACCGCCGGCCGGGTCATCTCGCTGGAGGAAAAGCCGAATGCCCCCAAATCCGACTGGGCGGTGATCGGGCTGTATTTCTACGATGCGCGGGTGACGGAGCTGGCCGCCGCCCTTGCGCCGTCGGCGCGGGGCGAGCTGGAGATCACCGACCTCAACTTGGCCTATATGGCCCTGGGCGCGCTGCGCTGCGAGCGGCTGGGGCGCGGCACCGCTTGGCTGGATGCCGGTACGCCCGATAGCCTGCTGCAGGCCAGCACCTTCGTGCAGACGGTGCAGGAGCGGCAGGGCCTGCAGGTGGGTTGCCCGGAAGAAATCGCCTTCCGCCGCGGCTTCCTGGACCGCGACGCGCTGCGGGCGCGCGGCACCACCAAGACCGCCTACGGCCGCTACATCCTGGCACTGGCGGATGGCGAATTCGCATGATCACGCGGTTCGACATCGAGGGGCCGCTGCTGTTGCAGCCGCGTCGCTTCGAGGATTCGCGCGGGTTCTTCAGTGAGGTCTGGAAAGAAACCTGGCTGGCCGAGATGGGCGTGGCGACGCGCTTCGTGCAGGACAACCACTCGCTGAGCCGGGCGGTGGGGACGGTGCGCGGTCTGCATTTCCAACGGCCGCCCTCGGCGCAGGGCAAGCTGGTACGATGCGTCGCCGGCGCGATCTTCGACGTGGCGGTGGATTTGCGCCGCGGGTCGCCGAGCTACGGCCGGTTCATCACGGCGGAGCTGTCGGCCGCCAACTGGCAGCAATTGTGGATTCCGCGCGGCTTCGCGCATGGGCTTTGCACGCTGACCCCGGACGCGGAGGTTCTGTACAAAGTGGACGCGCCGTATGATCCGGTCGCGGATTCGGCGCTGAGGTGGGACGACCCGGCCATCGGCATCGAATGGCCGAAGCTGGGTGAGGCGTTGCTGTCGGACAAGGACCGGGTGGCGCCGCTGCTGGCCGACTTCGTGCCGCCCGAGGCCTGGTGATGCCGCGCGTCCTCGTGGTGGGCCGGACGGGGCAGGTGGGCACGGCGCTGGCCGCGGCCCTGCCGGCCACGGGATGGCCCTTCACCATCATGGAGGCACCGGAACTGGACCTGACCGACTCCGCGAGCATCGACGCTGGCGTGGCGGCGGCGCGGCCGGATGTGGTGGTCAACGTGGCCGCCTACACGGCGGTGGACGCGGCGGAAAGCAACGTCGATCTGGCCTATGCGATCAACGCAACGGGGCCGGGCCTGCTGGCGGCGGCCGCGGCGCGGGCGGGGGCAGGGATCCTGCATTTCTCGACCGACTATGTGTTCGACGGCAGCCAGGGCCCGTGGCGCGAGGATGACGCGACCGGGCCGCTGGGGGTGTACGGCGCGAGCAAGCTGGCCGGCGAGCGGGCGGTGGCGGCGGTCAATCCCCAGCACATCATCCTG
>JANPIH010000269.1:0-9256 GCA_031424895.1 Rhodospirillales bacterium | reverse complement strand
CCCCCCTGGTCCGTCGCGCGCCTTCGCGCGAGGGGCCGAGCCCAGGGACCTCCTTACTTTATGAATGTGGTTCCTAGGGCCGCCGGCCCTTGGTGGGTCCAGGGCGAAGCCCTGGGCTTGCCTTCGCTGACTTTTCTATATCGGACACACGCCTGAGGCGCAGGCAAGATGGCTCATGTCCACTGCTTCGTGCAGGGCCGGGTCTTCGATGGCGGCGACGAGGGCGGTGAAGGCGTCGGCGTCCAGTTCTTCCTCGGGCAGGTATTCGTAGCCGAGGGCGTGGTCGGGGCGGCTGGGCAGGATGGCGCAGCAGAGGATGCGGGGCTGGTGTTCCAGCAGCATGGCGCGGAAGGCTTCGAGGTCGTGGCGGTCGGTGTAGACCTTCAGCGTGTAGGAGACCTGGTTGCCGCGTTCGGCGCCGATCCAGTGTTGTTCCAGCAGGGCGAGCCAGCGGTATTGCGCTTCCGGCGGTGCGTCCGACGCGGTGACGAGGCGGTCACCGATGCCGAGGCGCTGGATCAGGGGCAGGGTGGGGAAGCCGACCACGGACATGCCGGGGAAGCTGCGCAGCGCGCGGACGGGGTAGCGGCGGGCTTCGTAGTCGGCCAGCAAGCGGTCGCTGTCGGGCGCCCAGCCGCCGTGCTCGGCGGGTTGGCCGCGGAACTGCACCCAGCGCAGGTATTGGCGGCGGGCGGGGAGGTGGGCGCCCTCGGTGAGGCCGAACAGCTTGCTGGTGGTGCCGGCGGGCTTGACGGTGGTGACGGTGAAGGGTTCCGGCAGGCCTAGTTCGAGGGCGTAGGACGTGCTTTCGTCCTTCGCGGCGGCGGAGAGGTGGGCGAGCATGGCCCAGAACGGGGCGGCGCTGGCGTCGTCGAGCAGGTCGTCGAAGCCCAGGCCCCAGCGCAGCCAGGCCCATTCGTGCAGGCCGGTGGGGCCGATGCCCATGCGGTTGGTTCGGCGGACCTCCTCGCCGTAGAGCGCGTCCATCAGGTTGGCGCGCATGAGGAAGCGGACGCCGAGGCGGACGGAATCCTCGACGCGGGCATCCCATTCCGCGGCGATGGCGGGCGGCACGGCGCCGGGGGTGATGGTGGCGAGGTCGGCGGGGCAGGCGAGCAGGGGGGCGAAATCGGCGATCACGCAGTAGCCGCCGGTGGTGTGCAGGGTGATCTCGCCGCAGGGATTGGTGGTGGCGGGGAAATGCGCGACCTGGGCGCGGCGGGAGAGGTCGGCGAGCAGGGCAACGGCGTGGTCGGCCCGGTAGCGGGCGGAGCGGACATCGCGCCCGTCGGTGTGGACGGGCTTGAGGCGGGCGCGGCCGGTGCGGTGGTCGTCGAGTTTGTCGCCGTTGATGAAGCCGGGCTCGCCGTTGATCCAGGCGCAGCGGGAGGCCTCGTCGAACACGGCCAGGGCGTGGGCGGCCGTGGCGGTGGGGCTGCCGGCGCGGGCGGCGCGGACCTGTTCCCAGAACTCGGCGTCGACCATGACGGAGTTGTTGGCGGTCCAGAGCCCGCCTTCGGCCTTGCTGCGGATGAAGCGCAAGATTCCGGGGTCGCGCCAGGACTTGGTGGCCATGCGGGCGGCGCGGCGGGCGCCGCCGACTTGCACCTCGACCGACAGGTAGTGGTCGGCGAGCAGCGCCTGTTCCCAGGGTGCCAGGGCCTCGTCGTCGGAGGCGCGGTGGCGGGCGGGTTCGATGACGTGGTGGCGCAGATTGGCGAAGCCGCGCATCAGCGAGAGCGGGCCGGAGGCGGGGCGGCCCTGCATGCCGGCGATGGGTGCGCCACAGGGGCGGATGGCGGAGAAGTCGAGCAGCAGGGTGCGGTCGGCGGCGCCGGCGAAGGCGAGGCTTTCCAGGACCTCGACCGCCTTGGCCCAGCCTTCGCGGCTGTCGTCGATGGCGTGCTCGATCGCGTCGGGGGGGGCGGGGAGCTGGCTGTCCAGGAATTCGCGGGCGATCCAGGCGCGCAGTTCGGCTTCCTGGCCCGGGGTGATGGCGTCGAGCCGGGTGCCCCAGGGGAGCAGGCCGAACTCGGTGCCGAAGCGGTGCAGGGCGGCTTGGGTGGCAGGGAAATCGGGGTGGTCGTGGCTGAGCCGGAGCAGCAGGCGGGGGGCGCGGGCCCAGTCAATGGCCATCAGCTCGTCGTCGTAGGAGCGGCCGACGCCGCTGCCGTTCAGCAGCAGGTAGAACAGGGTGAAGGACGCGGCCGCGGTGGCGCAGTTGGTGAATACCTCCATGTTGCGGCCGGGCTGGGACGTGTCGCCGTGCTGGAGGTGGCGGCCAGAGGTGATGAGGGCGCCGGTGGCGATGGCGTTGCGCAGGCGGGCCTGTTCCACCGGGTTGGACGCGGGGCCGAGCAGGGCCATGTTGCCCGCGGCGACGCGGTTGGCGACGCGGCCGAAATCCTCGTGGTCGTCGGCGCGGAAGACGGTGCGGCGGGCGACGGCAAGGCCCATGCCGGGGTCGAGCGGACGGGATGGCAGGGGGTGCGTGCCGAAGCTGCTGCCGGGCGTGGCGGCCTGGTGGGTGTGGTGCGATCCGTCCATCGGTGGCGTTCCTCTGCGCGAGCGGCGAGTCGAGAGAAACAACATATGGTGGTCAGATCGGCGCGTCACCCACTATATGTCGCATAACTGTGGGGTGAGGCATTCCGTTAGCGGGGTTGCGTCGAGGCTGGCGAGGAAGGCTTCGCGGGCGCGGGCCAGCAGGGCGCGCAGCCGGCAGGCGGCGGCGAGGCAGCAGGCGCCGCCGTCGGCGCGGAAGCATTCCACCAGCGCCTGGTTGCGCTCCAGGTGGCGGACGACCGCGCCGACGTGGATTTCGGCTGGGGGGCGGGCCAGCATCACGCCGCCGTGGGCGCCGCGCAGGGTGCGCACGAAGCCGGCCTCGGCCAGGTCCTGTACGATCTTGTGGACGTGGTTGCGGGGCACGCCGATCGCCTGGGCCAGTGCCTCGGTGCTGCGGTGGCGGTCGGGGGTTTCAGCGAGGCGCATCAGCAGGCGCAAGGCGTAGTCGGTGGCGGCGAGCAGGCGCATGGCGGGGTCCTCATCCTGGTATGGATGATACCACGATTCGCCTCAGATCGGCCGGCGATGGCTAGGGGCGGGGACGTCGCTATCCCTGTTTGCGCAGGGAGCGGGTGAATCGCGGCCCAGTCTCGGCAAATCCGGTGGCGCGGCAGAACGCGTGCAGCGACGGTGCATCGGAGGTGGTCATGAGTTCCAGTTCGCCGCAGCCAGCCGTGCGGGCGGTTTGTGCCGCGGCCTTCAGCAGCATCCGGCCGATGCCGCGGCGCCGTTCCTCCATGCTGACCAGCAGCGTGGTGATCTGTGCCACCGGGCGGGCGGAGTGGAGGGTGGGATACCAGTGCAGCACGACGAGGGCGCTCGGCGGTCCCCATTGCAGCGCGACCAGGGCGGTGGCGGAGGAGGGGCGCAGTGCGGTGATCCGGTCGGCGAGGTCGCGGGCGTCGATGGGGTGGCCGGCTTCGGCCAGCAGGATGGCGAGCCCCGGTGCCTCATTGGCGGTGGCGACCCGGATCTCAAGGCCGTGGCGCAATGTCATGCGGGTGCTTCCGCCAGGGCCGGCTCGCTTCTACCCTTTGGCGACGACGGTGCGGGCGATCACCGGCCAGTAGAGCTTGCCGTGGCCCTGGTCGACCGCGCGATTGAGGTAGTCGCGGGCGATCTCGGCGCCGCGTGGTTCGATGCCGGACTCCGCTGCGAGGTCCAGCGCGTAGGCGAGGTCTTTAAGGGCGTATTCGGTGGAGAAGGCGCGTTCGGGGAAGACGTCGGGCAGGATGGCCTTCATGGCGTGGTTGCGCAGGGCGAAGCTGTCGGCGGAGCCTTTGGAGAGAGCGGTGAACAGCACATTGCCCTCGACGCCGGCGGCGCGGGCGATGGACAGCGCCTCGCAGAGGGCGACCACGGTCTGGAACAGGACCATGTTGTTCATTTGCTTGACGACCTGGCCGGTGCCGACCGGGCCGCAATGGGTGATCTCCTCCGCGCAGCAGGCGAGGAGGGGGCGGATGGCTTCGAGGGTTTCGGGGGTAGCGCCGACGGTGATGCTGAGCGTGCCGGCTTCGGCGGCGGCGCGGGTGCGGGCGATCGGGGCATCGGCATAGGCCACGCCGACGGCGGCGAATTCGGCGGCGAGTTCGCGGGTGAGGGACACCGGCGAGGTGCCGTGATCGACGACGACCTGGCCTGGGCGGGCGGCTGCCAGCAGGCCGGAGGGGCCGCGGCAGACCGCCTCCAGTTGCGGGCCGCCGGGCAGGCAGAGCATGACGATGTCGGCGGCGCGCATGACCGCGGCGGCACTTCCGGCGGCGGCCACGCCATGGGATTCCAGCCGCGCGAGCGGGGCGGAGGACATGTCGTAAGCCACGACCGGGCGGCCGGAGCGGGCGGCGATGTTGCGGCACATCGGCTCGCCCATCACGCCCAAGCCTACGAAGCCGACCGGGCCCGGCATGGCGCTCAGCTCCCGCGGAAGACGGGCTTGCGCTTCTCGACGAACGCGGTGGCAGCCTCGCGGTGGTCCTCGGTGGTGTGGACCAGGGCCTGGAAGGAGGCGGCCATCTCCAGCAGCGTGTCCAGCCGGATCTGCTGGCCCTCGCGGATCAGGCGCTTGGTCATGCGCACCGCCTGGGGCGGGTTGGCGGCGATGCGCAGTGCAAGCTTGCGGGCGGCTTCCATCAGCTCGGCGTCCGGCACGACCTGGGAGACCAGGCCGCAGGCGAGCGCCTGCTGGGCGTCGATGGTGTCGCCGGTCAGCGCCAGTTCGTAGGCCTTGGACAGGCCGACGACGCGGGGCAGCAGCCAGGAGCCGCCGTCGCCGGCCACCAGGCCGAGCTTGACGAAGCTTTCGGCGAAGCGGGCGCTCTCCCCGGCGATGCGGATGTCGCACATGGTGGTGAGGTCGCAGCCCGCACCCATGGCGGGGCCGTTGACCGCGGCGATGATCGGAACGTCAAGCTTCTCGAGCGCGAGGGGGAGGCGCTGGATGCCCTTGCGGTAGTAGCCGCGGGTGCCGATCGGGTTGGTGCGGCGTTCCTCGCCGGCCTCGGCCATGCGCTTGACGTTGCCGCCGGACGAGAACGCGCTGCCGGCGCCGGTGAGGATGGCGACGCGCACATTCGGGTCGTGCTGCATGTGCTCGCAGAGGTCGCAGAAGCGGTCGATGAAATCCTGGTCGGTGAGCGGGTTGCGCGCCTCGGGTTGATTCAGGGTGAGAGTGGCGATGCCGGTCTCGTCTAGGGCGTAGAGGATCTTGTCGGTCATGGGGGCCTTCCGGCAAAGAATTCAGAAAGGAAGCGGTTCTTTTTTGAAAAAAAGAACCAAAAAACTTCTATTCATTTCAGATGCGTATACATGGAAAATGCCATGCAAATGGATAGAAAGTCTTTTTGCTTCTTTTTCTTCAGAAAAAGAAGATTCTTGCTTCATCGCAACCCCAGCCCCCTTGCGATCATGCCGCGCATGATTTCGCGGGTGCCGCCGCGCAGGGAGAATGACGGGGCGTGCAGGGTGATGAGGGAGAGGGTGGCGAGGAAGCGGTCGTCGGAGTCGAGGCTGGGCTCGCAATCCACCAGTTGGCGGGCGATCTCGGGGATTTCCTGTTCCAGGGAGTTGCCGAGTTCCTTGACCAGGGCGGCCTGGAGGGCGGGGTTGTCGCCGTTCTGCAGCATGCCGGCCACTGAGCGGGACATGCGGCGCAGGGTGTGGATGTGGGCGGCGAGGCGGCCGATGGCGATGGCGGCGCGCTCGCTCGGTTCCGGGCCGAGGACGCGGAGCATTTCGGTGAGGATGAGGAAGGAGGAGAGGAAGCGCTCGGGGCCGCTGCGTTCGAGGGCGAGCTCGCTGGTGACCTGGTTCCAGCCGTCGCCTTCGCGGCCGAGCAGGGCGGTCTCGGGGAGGAAGGTGTCGGTGAAGACGACCTCGTTGAAGTGGTGCTCACCGGTCATGGCGCGGATGGGGCGGATCTGGATGTCGGAAGTGGCGCGCAGGTCGATGAGGAACTGGCTGGTGCCTTCGTGGCGCTGACCTTCGCCCGTGCGGCAGAACAGGATCATGTAGTCGGCCTGGTGGGCGCCGGAGGTCCAGACCTTGGTGCCGTTCACCACGTAGCCGCCCTGGACCTTGGTGGCGCGGGTGCGGGTGGCGGCTAGGTCGGAGCCGCTGTCGGGCTCGGACATGCCGATGCAGAACATGGCCTCGCCGCGGGCGATGCGGGGGAGGATGGTTTCCTTCTGCTCGTCGGTGCCGACGCGCAGGATGAGGGCGCCGGACTGGCGGTCGGCGATCCAGTGGTGGGAGACCGGCGCGCCGGCGGCGAGCATTTCTTCCAGGACGACGTAGCGTTCGAGCGCGCTGCGTTCGTGGCCGCCGTATCGCTTCGGCCAGGTCATGCCGATCCAGCCTTTCGCACCGACCTTGCGGCTGAACGCGGCATCGTGGCCGGACCAGCGTTCGGCGCGCTGGGAGGGGGTGCGGTCGGCGAGGGTTTCGGCGAGAAATGCGCGCACCTCCTGGCGGAGAGTCTCGGCCTCGGGGGAGGGCGGGGGCGGAGCGAAGGGGAGGTCGACCATGGTGGGTTCCTGGCGGCTTAGGCTTCGGTGATTTCGGGCCAGAGGCGGTCGGCGCCGGCGGCGGCGAGATGGCGCCCGAGCAGCAGGCTCCATTCCACCTCGTTGCCGAACTCGTTGCGCCAGGACAGCAGCCGCTTGGTGAAGAAGTGCAGGCTGTGCTCCTGGGTGAAGCCGATGGCGCCGTGGATCTGGTGCGCGAGGCCGGCGCATAGGCCGGCGGCCTCGCCGGTGCGGATTTTCCCGACCGCAATGGGGAACATGGCGAGGCCTTCGCCCACCGCTTCCGCGGCACCGATTGCGGCGGCACCGGCGGCGGCCTGGTGGGCGCCGATGATGGCGAGGTTGTGCTGGATCGCCTGGAACTTGGCGATCGGCTTGCCGAACTGGGTGCGGTCGAGCGCGTATTGCGTGGTCATGTCCAGCAGGGCGGCCATCGCGCCGGCCATCTGCAGGCTGCGCATGGCGGCACCCAGGGCGCGAACCGCGGTGGCATCGACGCCGGAGGCCGCCGGGGCGACCGCATCGGCCGCGAGGAGCGCATCGATCGTGAGCGTGTCCCGGGGTTCGCGGGCGATATTGGTGCCTGGGGTGACGGCGAAGCCGTCCGGGCCGAGGCGGGCCACCATCGGCGTGCCCTGGTGGAGGGCGAGGACGGCGACGGACTTCGCGTCGCGGCCCCAGGGGATGCGGGTGGCGGTGCCGCTCAGGTGCCAACCGGCGCCGTGGCGGGCGAGGGTGAGGGCTTCGCCCTTGGTGACGGGGGCGAGGGTGAGCGGGCCGTCGGGCAGGTTGAGGCCGGCCCCGGCGAGCAGCCAGGAGGCGGCCATGGTCTCGGCAAGCGGGAGCGGGACGGCGTGGCGGCCGGCGATGCGCAGGATGGTCAGCGCCTCGGCCGGCGGCATGCCGAAGCCGCCGGCTTCCTCCGGCACCAGGGCGCGGGACAGACCGGCCTCCTCGACCTCGCGCCAGGCGGCCGCGGCGAACTCGCCCTGTTCCGACGCGGCGCGCAGCATGGTGGAGATGTGGTCGGCGAAAAGGCGGTTGGCGGTGGCTTCGATGAGGGATTCTGTCATGTGCTGCGTCCGTTTAAGGAAGGGTCTTCTTTTTCTGTAGAAAAAGAAGCAAAAAGACTTTCGTTCATTTGCGCCGGGGGTGGTTCAGATGCCCGATGCAAAGTCATGAAAGATTTTTGGTTCTTTTTTTCAAAAAAGAACGTTCTTCCTTCCCTTTCTACCCCAGCCTCCCGATCGCCGCCAGCACCGCATCGGTTTTTTCGAGCACGACCTGGTGCCCGGCATCGGGGATGGACACCAGTTCCGCGCCAGGGATGAGCGCCTTGAAGGCATGGGCGTAGGGTGCCGGAAAGATGCGGTCGGAATCGCCCCATACAAGGATGGTTTTCGCGCGGAGGCGGTGGATGCGTTCCTTCAGCCCGCGTTCGGGGATCGGGAACAGGAACTTGCCGGCCATGCCGAGCTGGCGGGCGTTGGTGACGAGGAAGGGGATGAGGAAGGCGGGGTCGTTCATGTTGCCGCCGGTCGCCATCATCTGCGCGCCGGCTTCCGCGTCGTGGAACATGTAGGCGGGCAGTTCGCGCGGCAGGAGGGTGAAGATGTCTGGCGAGGGGTAGGCGTCGAGCCAGATTCCGGCGGAGGCGATGAGGCAGAGTTTATCGACCTCGCGCGGGCGCAGGGCGGCCATTTCGGCGGCGATCATGCCGCCGAGGGAGTGGCCGACGACGATGGGCTTTTCCAGGCCCAGGGCTTCCATGACGTCGAAGCTGTGCAGCGTGACATCGAGCATGTCGCGGATGTTGTCGCTGTCGCCGCTGTCGCCGTAGCCGGGGAGTTGGGGGGCGAAGACGCGATACTTCGCCGCCAGCGCCTGGAGGAAGGGGTTCTCTGCGGTGATGCCGCCGGCGCTGTGGAGGAACAGGAGGTCGGGGCCGGTGCCGCCGGACAGCACGTTCACCGGAGCGGCGCGGGTTTCGATGGTCCGGGCAGAGATCATTGCGCGGCCACCATCTCGGCGTGGCCGACGGGGGCGGGGGTGGCGCGGCGGGCGATGGGCTTGCACCAGAAACGGTTGTCGCTGGCGTGCTCGGGGAAGACGTTGCGCAAATGCGGCATGACCTTCTCGGCGAACAGCTTCGTCGAGTACATGCACTTGTCCTTCGGCATGTTGCCGACGTGCAGCAGCAAGAAAATGTTGCCGACGTGCAGGCCCTTGATCAGTTCCTCCATGCGTTGGCGCACGGTCTCCGGCGAGCCTGCGATGATGTAGCCGCCGTCGACGAGGTCCTTCCAGGTGAGGGTGGGGTAGTTGGGGCGCATGTACTGGTTCAGGTTGCCGGACTGGATGGTCTTGACGGTGCGATAGCCCGGCGCATCGGCGAAGCCCGGATACACGTGCAGGCAGCGGTTGTAGAAGTAGAAGGCGTGCTCGGAATACAGCCGCTCGGCCTCCTCGTCTGTCTCGGCGACAAACACGGTCTGCGCGAAGCCGGCACGGTAGGGGGATTGGTCGGCGTTGCGCTGGCCGACGCGGTTCCAGTAGCCCTCCATCAGGGCCTTGGCGCGCATGTAGCCGGAAAAGCTCAGGTAGGAGTAGCTGTAGGTGTTGTCGAGGCAGAAATCATAGGTCTCGACCGAGCCGCCGCCGGG
>JANPIH010000268.1:0-15979 GCA_031424895.1 Rhodospirillales bacterium | reverse complement strand
GCGTCTTGAAAAATCGTGGAGCACCCAGAAAATAGAACCAATTCAGAGAGACCTCCGTCGCCAAGGAGGAAGCGTTTAAAGCTAGTGGAAAAATTCGCATTTAGCCACTCGCTCGGAATCAAAAAGGCGCCACGCCCTCCGCGCCTGAGCTGTAAGCATGATTTCACCACGAAATATACGTAGAGATTCGTTGCTTTAGGAATAATAAAACCCGCTCTTAGGCTAATGGATGATCTTGCATCATCATATCCCTCTAGTTCCCGATGGAGAATGTAGGGAGGATTCATGATAATGGCATCGTATTCATCGTAGGGAGCGCCGAGGAAACTTTCTTTTCGAATCATAACTTGTGCTTCGTTGCCCACGTCCGAGTGGGCTAGTATCTGGGCATCCACCTCAAAAGCGACAATTTGTGCCCTGGGACAGCGGCATAATGCGGCGCGTGTGAGGATGCCCGTACCGAGCGCTGGGTCCAAGATCATGTCTGGGCTCGCGCCTGCGATCCAATCTGCCATAAGCGCCGCTACATTGGGCGGCGTGAAGAACTGACCAAACGCCTTACGGTGCCCTTGAGCCGCGACTCTCGCGTAGCGCTCTTCCGGACGCGGATCAGGAATGAGGTCCCTTGTTGGGGGCTAAGCGACTCGGCTAGCGGAGGGTGTTTGGGGCTCGTGCGCATTCCCAGTTCTAATGGAATTTTCGCCCGTATAGGTCAACTGAACTCCGCGAACGCCTCCCGACAAAATCGAGGTGCCTCCCAAATGAACGGTTCTGTCGATATTTAAGCAACAGTACCCGAGCTAGGGCCAGGGTTCATGTGTGGCCGGCCCCTTGGATGCAAGGCGTTTTGGATGTGACGGCGCCGCGGTCGGGTGCGGTCATGTGTCCGGCCTTTTTTTGCGGTGCGCATGACCGCTGGCCCTGATGAAGTCCGCGACCCAGCTCCAAATCACCTCTGCGCGTTCTAGGATGCCTTGGCTCGGTCTGGTTGCTCCCGGGTCCGGTCTCGACCGGTTTTGCCATCACGTCGCTTTGCCCCTACGCCCCGTCGGCCGCGGCCTCTCCGACGGGGAAGCTCTGGTTCTCCTGCCTCAGGCAAGCTCATCTCAGCGGCCCGGCATGACCAGGATGCAGGCGGTGATCCAGCGCTCCGCCAGACCTGCACGGAAGCGGTTGCTCTCGTAGCCGCAGTCGGCGAGCAGGACCGTGGCATGCGGCAGAGCTGCGCAGGAGCAGCGCGGCGCCGACGTGGTTGCTACGCGGGACCTCGAAAAGCAGCATCAGCACCGGGTGGCCTGCCCGTCGCAGACAGTGTACAGTTTGGAGCTTGACCCGCACTTGGTGCGGCCCTGCCCACCTTCCGTGCTCCAGACTCCCTGTCCCGGTTTACAAGAGACGATGCGCGAGCGTCGCGGCAGGCACGACGGAAAGCCAGCACCGGCATACCCGATACAAATGCGCTGGAACGCCTCAATGCGGAGGTCAAGCGACTCGCTGATATTGTCGGCATCTTGGGAGTGTCGGAAATTTCGTGTGTTGCCGGTCATGATGGGAAAGAAGGAGCTCCCCCATGCGCGAGGCATGAGCACGCGCGAGATCGCGGGGCACCTGCGCGATCTTCTACGGCATCGAGGTCTCGGCGGACCTGATCAGCACGGTCACCGACGCGGTGCTGGACGAGATCGTGGCCTGGCAGGCGCGGCCGTTGGAGCCGGTCTACCCGCTGGTGTTCTTCGACGCGCTGCGCGTGAAGATCCGCGACGAAGGGCTGGTGCGCAACAAGGCGGTGCATATCGCACTCGGGGTGCGAGCGGACGGGACCAAGGAAATCCTGGGTCTGTGGCTTGAACAGAACGAAGGGGCGAAGTTCTGGCTGCGAGTAATGAACCAACTGCGCGCCCGCGGCGTCGAGGATGTCCTAGTGGCCGTGGTCGATGGCCTGAAGGGCTTTCCCGAGGCGATCCTGGCAATGTTCCCCGAGGCGACGGTTCAGACCTGCATCGTGCACCTGCTGCGCCACAGCCTGGATTTCGTCTCCTTCAAGGACCGTAAGCCGGTTGCGGCGGCCTTGAAGGATATCTACCGCGCGGTCGACGCCGTTACCGCCGAGGCGGCGCTGACGGCATTCGAGGCGGGTCCGTGGGGTCGAAAATACGCCGCCATCGGCCAGAGCTGGCGCCGCGCCTGGAGCGAGGTGGTGCCGTTCTACGCCTTTCACGTCGACGTTCGTCGGTTGCTGTACACCACGAATGCCATCGAGGCGCTGAACGCCAAGCTGCGCCGGGCCGTCCGGGCACGGGGCCACTTCCCGACCGACGAGGCGGCGCTGAAGCTGCTGTTCCTGGTCTTGAACAGGGCCGAAAAGCAATGGATCATGCCGCCACGTGAATGGGCCATGGCAAAGGCCCAGTTTGCCGTCCTCTTCGGCGAGCGCTTTGCCCGGGCAATGGCCTGACCGTGTCGCTTAACCGACCGGCCATACACGGAAATTCAGACAGTCCCCGGCATCTTCCCCGACGAGGATGCCATCAGCGGTGCTGCTGGAAGCCAACGGCAAGTGGCGACTCCAGCACCTGCCAGAAGTGTTCCTGGTGTTGATCGACGCACCAGCACCACAGATCGCCACTATCGCCGCATGATCCAAGATCTCCTCACCTACAACAGATTTTCCACCATGTTGACGAACGTGATCCATTGCGCGATTGCCTCGGTTCGAGACGCAGCCGCTAAACACTAGGCTAGGTACTGGGTGCTCCCGAGAGTGCATCTTGCAAGCGGTGGTAGGGGGTCACGACCGCGACCCCCTAACTGGCGCGGACCGCCGAACAGGCACCGTTGCTAGCGAGTCATCGCCTCACTATCTACCGGGACCGGGACCACCGAGATTTCGTAAGGCTCCCAATCCACCGCTCGATGAATCGTCTCGCCGATCGTGGGGTCGAAACGCGTATCATAGCGGTGGACCCGATATCCCGCCGAGATGCCCCTCAGCGTGCCGTCGGCTACCCGCTGCCAAACCGAGTCCACGTCGGCCGCGGTGCTGAACTGGAGGGTGTCATAGCCACGACCGCCGGAGAGCCTCGCGGACAAGACTCGGCCCAGCACGTGCGCTGCCCCGCCGCGGCGGTGCGAATCGAGGACCGGCGCCCGTCCGGACGACAGCCACGCCATCCGGACGGCCGCAGGTGTGACGTCCAGTTCCTCCATGATCCAGCCAAGCGACTGGACGAAGTTGCGGCTCAGGGCACCGGTGGACCAGATCACCTCTACCGTGCAGGCGGCAAGGTCGATGGTGAGCGGTCCGCCTGCCGGGTTGCTCGGCACGAAGCGAACCGCCCCCGGCGCGCTGTGATCCATCACACGCCGCGTGCGAAGCTGGGCGTCAAGATCGCGCAGCGATGCGGAGCTGCGGGCCAGACGGCCCGCCTCCTCAAATTGCAGCAGGGGCATGCCCGCCGCTCGCCTGGCATCGTAGTCCTCGGCCAGCAAGGCTCGAACGCCAGAGATGGGTAGTAGAATGGTCACATCACCCTCCAGATCGGCAGTGTCGCAAAGTGGGTCAGTGTGATGCCGTTGGTCAGCATCGGGTCGAACGGCGACGGCGGCGGATCGGCCTGAACCCCGTCAGGCAACCGCATGTAGGCGGTGGCAGCGGTCTGGCAGGCGGTGCGGGCCTCGTTCTGCGCGGCCTGCGCCGCCGTCAGTGCGGCGGCCACGTCGGCCAGTGCGGCGCGAACCCCCTTCTCCGCATCGGCCGCACTTCGCCGTGCCGTGCGATGCAGCGCCTCGTAGGCCGCGAGAGCCTCGGCCTTCTCGGCTTCGATGGCCCGGCGGTGCAGTTCGTCCGCGAGGTCGTGTTGCGTCTCTGCCTCGCTGGCCTGCTCGATGGCTCGCGCGCGTGCGGTGCGGGCGCCCTCGGCGTTGCCGTCGGCCAGGCAGCGAGCGGCCTCAGCGCGAGCCGCCCCGGCGTGTTCGTCAGCCAGCACCGACGCCTGCTTGGCCGCTTCAGCGCGACGCCGCAGATCGGCGGCACTGGACTTGGTCACGATACCCATCAGTTCTCTCCTTCCGCGCATGCAGAACCCAAGCCGCGCGCGGACGACGGCAGGGGCAATAGGTAGCGGCGGGCGCTGGCTAGCAGCCCGTCTCGCAAAGGGTCGGGATCGCCGGGCATGTAGATGGCGTGCTGGCTCTTCGGGGCGACGGCCGCCCAGGCCGGGCGGCGCTCGGCTGCGAGCAGACGTGCGACCTCGTCGCGGTGGCGGCGCAGTTCCGCGAGCAGGTCCGGCGGTGGGGGTGCCGCAGCCGAGAGTCTCACCTGCCCGTCAGCATCGAGACGCAGGTGGACGCCAGCTGCCTCAGCCTGTGCGATCGCGGCCCGCGCACTCACAACACCGCCTCCCATCCTGGCTCGGTGCCCGTAGGCATGGGGGCATAGGGGTCGTGGGCGTTGCCACTTTCGGCTCGTTGGCCTCCTGGCTCGGCCGCTTGAGGGCGTAGAGATCAGGTGACCACTTCCCCGCGGTGCGGATGCGGGTCAGCACGAAGCCGGCGGCGCGGGTGCCTTCGAGCTTTCCGATCATCGCGGCGAGATACTGGCGGCCCTTGCCGGTGGGATCGGCAACGGCGCGCACATCCTCATGCAAGTCAGTGATGCGGACGGGGTGATCATGATGGCGCTCCCACCAGGCGGAGAACACCTCGGCCAACTGCTTGCGCCGAGGGTCGTTGGCCTTGGTGTCGGCAACGCGAACCGCCGGATCGGCACAACCCAATGCGAGCAGCGGATCGCGGCACCAGCGGGCCCAGTCACCGAAGCTGCCGAGCGGCCGGCCGGGCTTGATCTCGCCCCCAGCCAGGCGGCCCCAGCGCCAGATGGTCAGTACGTCACGCAGAAGCGGGCCGCGGTGTTCCATTACCTCCCGCAGGAGGTCACCCTTGAAATCGCGCGCCTCGGGGTCCTCAACCCCAGCGTCGAGCTCAATGGTAATGAAGCGGCGGGCCAGGTCCTCCGACAGAACGACGCCGTTGCCGGTGATGACGACGAATGTCACCGGGTTGAGTGCGCGAGTGGTGCTGCTGCCGAGGACCCGGACATAGGCCGGGCGTTCGGTGATGGCGCTGGCCAGGGCGTCGGAACGCAGCGCCATGCCGTTGACGTTGTCGAGGAACAGCGCCTGCTCGGCGCTGATCAGCGCGGCGACGAGTCGCTTGTCGAGTTCCTCCAGTGTGCCCCCGGCGGTCATCGCCCGCGGATGCATTCCATAAGCGATGGCACTGATGACGCGCACGAGCAGGCCCTTGCCTGTACCGGCGCCGGAGAAGGCGGGGGCGTGGACCAGAACCCCAGGCGCGAGGCGCAGCGACGGCCGGCATACGGCAGTCAACAGGGCGACGAGGGTGGCGCTCTCATGGGCGCCGGGCGGTTGCTCGATGTCGACGACCGGCACGGTCTGGCCAGGCAGGTCGACCCGGATGGCATCCGCGAAGGCGAAGGTGCGAAACAGCATGCGCAACCGGCACAGCGCCGCTTCGGCGTCGTGGCGGGTGGGGTTCGGTGCGACCTCCACGTCGGGAATGCGCTCACACCACATGCGGGTATGGGGATCGTAACCTTCGGCGACGCGCAGGCTGCCTTCCTCAGCCAGAAGCGGCGCCGAAGCGATCCCGTCCAGGGGTCGCAGGCCTGCCTCGCCGCCCTTGGCGAGATACAGGTGGGCCAGCCGCTCGGGCAGCGTGATGGGTTCTGGGATGAGGCTGCCGTCGCGCTGGGCGCGCAGGTGGTAGGGCCGCGCGATGGCGTGGGTCTCGTTCACGACCGCATGGACCGTCAGGGCGTCGACGACGAGCCCATTGCGCTGCGCATCGTAGATCAGCCGGGCGGGCCCACCCCGTTCGAACAGATGCGGGCGATTTTGCAGCAGGCTGGCTAGGTCGTCGGCCGTCTCGGGCAGATCCGACTTGCGGACGAAGAGGTCGACCCGACCACGCGGATCAGGCCCTAGGGGGGATACGTCGATGTCACCATCACCACTACTCGCGGCGCGCTCGACCCGCGCTGCTTCGCGTTCGGCGCGGCGGATGTCGCGACGGGCCGCCTTGACCGCCGCCATGACGTCGGAAACAGCGAGGCCCAACCGCTTGGCGGCATCGCGGCGCTCCAGCGCGAAGGCCACATCGTCCAGATGCGCAAGTCGGTGGATTTCGGCATCGCGATCGACTACCTGCGGCTCATCCGTTGCCGTGGCATTGGTCGCCGTGACCGCGAGCATCGCGGTCAGCGTGTCAGTGGTGGCTCCCGCGGGGAGTGGATCCGCGACGTCCCATCCGGCGGGCCAATCTGCGGGAACATCCACGATCCGAGTGGCAATGGCGCCGGCTTCCATCGCCGCGCGCTCAACGGCAACTGCTGCCTTTCGGCCAGGTGCATCATTGTCGGGCCACACCACCAAGTGACGACCGGCCAGCGGCTGCCAATCTGCCTTGCCAGTGGCGAGGCAACCGCCCTGCCACGAGATGGTGACATGGTCGGCGAAGAGCTCGGCTGCGGCATCGGCTGCCTTCTCACCTTCGACCACCAGGACAGGTGCATCGGGGCGGGCTGCAAGCCGGTCGAGCCCATAGAGAGGGCGTGGAGCAGGGAGACCTTTCCATTCCCATCCCGTGGCGCCGCAGGTGAAGGGCAGAACCTGTTTCTCCCCGCCCGGCATGTCGAAGCGCGCAACGGCCATGAGCAGCGCGTCGTTGGCGTCGTGGTAGCACCACACTTTGGTCGGCACGCCGAAGCGTCGATGCTGGAGGAGGTCGGGCAATGGCTCCGGGGCCGGCATGATCGGCACCCGCCCGCCTTGGTTGCGGGCGTGAACGTGCGTGGCGGTTGCCGCGACGGTCGATGCGAGCGGTGCGAAGGCGTCCTCCGTCATTGGCGACCACCGCGCATTGCATCGAGTCCCAGCATGCGGGCGAGTTGCTTGGCTCCTTCGATCTGGCGTGTCCGGGCGACGGCGGCTGCGAGGCTGATTGGGTCGCCGCCCTTCTCACCGGTCGCGAAGTCGGCCCAGCACCCGGCGCGCTCTCCGTGCATCCGCACCTTCAGACTGTCGCCAGGTTCCCCGCCGAGACTTCCGGCATGCCATTCGGATCCGACCACGCGGCCACCGGGCAGAAGCCGTGCCAGCACTTCGGGGAGTCGGGCCAAGGCAGCGCGGTTGACGGCAGCAAAGTCGATCGACGGCAGCCACCGGTGAGGTACGGCCCGCCGCACGGCGTGAGAGAGGTCAGCGCCCCGCATGCGCGTCGGCTTCCGAAGTGCTCCGGCGGGGCGGGGTGGTAAGGCTGCGCGCCCAGTCGAGGGCATCGCCCCAGCGGTAGAGGGCGCGACCGGAGAAGAGCGAGTAGGGAGGGCCACCACCACGGGTGGCCTTGGTGGAGAGCGTCCGCGGCGAGACCGGATAGCCTGCCGCTGTGAGCGCCGCTGCCGCGGCCTCGCGTGTCAGCAGTGCATCAGCGTTGTCGGGGTAGTGTGCCATCGCGTCACCCATCGTTTGCGCACAGCGGCGCGCTGTTGATGGTCCCGAGATGGCGGCTCCGGAATCCCGCGTCGAATGTCGCGTAAATCCCGCGGCGCGGTCATTTGCGAGGCTGGCGCGGCCCCGGCTTTTTCCAGGCGTCGGGAGCTAGTTCCCGCCGAATCGCGCGAAACCGGTCGCGGGGAATCGCCACGTTGAAGTGCATCGTCGCCGCAGCCAGGTCATCCGCTTCGCTCGGCGGTGGCTGAGAGGCTGGCCACGAGGCAGCCCGCAGCCGATACCAGGATCGTAGCGCCACAAGCGAATAGACAGGCGTTGGCTCTGCTCGCGTCACACTACCCATTGGAACAGGCGCCTCTGGCGCGCTTTCCGGCTCCGCGGCCCTGCCCTCTTCTGGTTCGGCGATCGTGATGCGGGCGTCGTAGAGCACGACCGCGCCGAAGCCGTCGCGGCATGTGTTGTCCTCGAAATGCGGGGAGAGAGTTGCCCAGATGCCGGGTGCGATGGCGACCGGTGCGGCAGTCGGGTGCTCGCGGGCGGTTGCCATCAGTTCGCCCTGCTGCAGGCGTCGGCGCAGATCGAGCAGCAGTTGGCAGCGGTGGAAATCCGCCTCGCTATACGCCCCTCGCTTCAATAGGTGGTGGCGGGTGTCGTAGGGGGTGGTCTGATAATCCAGCGCCTCCAAGCGAGCCGCCTCGGCCTCCGCCGCCGCGAGTGCGGCGAGGATGTCACTATCGCCGTAGCGACGAGCGCCTTCCCAGAAGGTCAACCCGATCCTCGCGCCTTGCTTCATGCTGCGGTCCTGGCATTGGCGGCAAGGCGACACGCGGCCACGGACCGACCGGGGAGCCGCCCCCACATGCCGTCATGATAGCAGTGCGTTCTTGTTTTGTCCCAACGCGTGTTGCGCGTAGTTGCATGGCCTCCCTTGTGGGCGATGCTCCGAATGAACCACCTTCTCCGACACCACCCATGCCTTACGTGCCCTGGATTTCTGTCGACACCCCTCCCAGATATCCGCTACGTTAGCACATTCGTGCTCACAATGGGCTAGGAGATCGCGATGGAGTCCGCAGTTGGCAGGAAGACGTCGGTTCGCAAGGCTGCCACGACCGGCGGGATCGGCGGCCTCACCTTCACTGGTTCGATGGGCCAAGCAGGGAACAGCCGCGCCTTCCGGATCGAGAAGGCCTTCTTCAAGGCAGCGCCTGAGTTTGCCGCACCAGATAAGAAGGTACGCGTGGATCTCATCGGCCCCGGCCGCGTGCTGGTCAGCGTCGACGTTGATCCGCCGACCGGCGACGACCCGGTGATCGGTGCGTGGCTCAGCTTCCTCGCCCGCGACATGCAGGACAACCCTCAGCGCCTGGCATCGCTCAGTGAGGTGGAAGCCGTGGCGCTGCAGGATCTGGTGAAGGGCGTCGTGGTTCACGACGACGAGACGCTTCCGGACGACGTGACCTTCTGAGGTGGCGAAGCCGTCGCGCTCGCCGCAGGGGGCCTCTCTAGCGCTTGCCCTGCAACGGAATGGGTGGCGCATCATCATGCACCCGCTCTTTCGGGAACGACTGCTCGACCTTCAGCGCGACGTTGAGGCGCTGAGACAAACCGATCCGGCGGGTTGGGAAAGCAGGCCGCAGACGAAGCTGCTCAAGCGGATCGTCGATCTGGTGCTGATCGAGATCCCGCGTGACCCCGCCTCAGCGGAGTATGAGCAGGGCGCGACGCTCGGGCGCGATGCGCAGGGATGGCGGCGCGCCAAATTCCTGGGGCGGTTCCGGTTGTTCTTCCGTTTCCACTCCGCCTCCAAGGTCATCGCCATTGCCTGGGTGAACGACGAGAACACCTTGCGGAAGGCAGGAGCATCGAGCGATCCCTATGCCGTGTTTCGCTCAATGCTGGTTCGGGGCAACCCGCCGTCAGGATGGGACGCACTGGTCGATGCCTGTCGGATGGCATCGGACGACCCGGACCGGCTTACTGCCGAAGCCGCGCTTGGTGGCTTGGTCGAGACCGAGGCGTTGGGCGGCACGCAGCCGGCCAAGGCTTCCGAGAAGAAGCCTGGAAAGAGGCGACGCTGAACCATCCCATCGCCCCTATGACCCCCATGCTATCCGGCGTCGTAGGTGGCGCAAGCTACCAGGCGCGAATGCCGCCACCCGCGATACCACGCGCCATCAAGCCACTGATAGATGCGCCCCTGGCCCCGCGACCACCTCAGCCCCTCGCTCGCCGGCCATCTTCCGCAGCGTCGCGGCGGCGACCCGATCGGCGATCGAGAGCATCACGTCGTCGGCCGCATGGGTGTAGCGGGCGGTAACGCTGCCGCTGCGATGGCCGAGCAGTGCGGCGATCGCAAGTTCCGAGAAACCCAGGTCCGCCGCGAGGCTGGCGAAGGAATGCCGCAGGATGTGCGGGGTGATGTCCTTCGGCAGATTGGCCGCCTTCGTGATCCGCTCGAACAGCGTCGGAAAGCCGCTCATGGTCCCGTCCCCTCGCGAGGGCGGGAATACCAGCGCGTTCGGGGCACCGGCACCGATTTTGCGCAGCAACTCGCATGCCGCGATGGACAGCGGGCGCATGCTCTCCCCCGTCTTGGTATCGGGTAGCCTCGCCGTCCTTCGCGGCAGGTCGAGCATGCCCCACTGAAGGGTGAGCGCTTCCCCTGTGCGCCAGCCGGTCAGCGCCAGGAAGCGAGCCGCCTGAATTGCAGCCGGCCACATCGCGCGCCCCGCCGTGCCATCCTTCCGGGGCTTCGGCGGCCCCGCCATGGCGTCAAGGCCACGTCCCAGAGCGGCGTACTCGTCGTCGGACAGGCGCCGCTGTCGCCGCCGGTCAGCATAGCGGATCACGCCGCGGACCGGGTGATCGCTGATCATCTTCTTGCGCTGTGCGTAGGTGAAAATCGCGATCAGCAGCCCCACGGTGCGCGAGGCGGCTCCCTTGCCACCCCGGACATTGGACAAGCCCCGCTTCTTCCCAGTCTTGACCCGCCGCTTCGTAGTGCCCTCGGCGATCCTGTGCATGAACCGCTCGACGTCTTCCCGCGTCACGGAGGGGACCTTCATGGTGCCCAGCAGCGGGCGGATATGGGTGTCGATCCGGCTGCGGTCTGTCGCCACCGTCGACGCCTTCTTGGCGATGCCTCGCCGGGTCAGGAGGCGGCCGGCATCGGCATCCTCCAGATACATGTCGCAAAGCTCGGCGACGGTCGCCGCCGCTCGTCTTGCCTTCTTCTCTGCTTGAGGGTCCGCACCGTCGATCTTGGCGGCCATCAATACTTGCTGCGCCTTGATTCTCGCTGTTTCCGGCGTCCACGGCGCCCCGTGGGTTCCGATCGTGTAGCGACGGAGCCGACCGTCGAGGGTCCGGTACATGATGAAATAGCTGATGTGCGGTCCGGCCCGCCGTCGGGCGCCAAAACCAGGAACAGAGCCACTTCCTCCGTCGAAGATAGTGGCTTGCGGGGCCATCGCGCGGATTTCTCGGAGGCCGATCCGGGTGCTTGCTGCGGGCATTTTCGACCTTTGCTCCAACTTCAAAAATCGACCCGAAAATTCGGGGTAACGACGGGGTAGCCCGAGCGCGCAGATTACTTCAAGTCTAATATATGAATAGCATCGCCAATATTCGCTAAGTGGCGGACGTATCAACTCACTTCAAATAAGCGCAATCTCCCACAACAATAAATGACCCCACTCCGAAGGCAAAGGTCGAAGGTTCGAATCCTTTCGGGTCCGCCATCCCCAGGTGGTTGCAGGTTCCTTCTCTCCCCATGATGTCCTCGCGCTAGAGTGCGATGGGCACAGAAGGGGGACGCCAGATGGCGCATGTTGAAATCCGACCGGCGCGACTGGATGAGATGGCGGAGTATGCTCGCCAGGCCGCGCGGCAGCTGGCGCTTCCGCCGGACCTGTTCGCCGGCATGGACCCCGACTGGACCATGTGCGCCATCGTCGACGGCGCGATTGCCACCACCTGTGCCGCCTGGCCGCTGCAGATCCGGCTGAATGGCCGGGCGGTGCGCATCGCCGGTGTCACGCAGGTATCGACGCATCCAGCCCATCGTCGCCGAGGCTATCTGCGCGCGGTCACGCAGCGGCATTTTGAACAACTGCATGAGCGGCGGGAGGTCGCCTTCGCGGGGCTGCATCCAGCCTGGGTCGCCATCTACCAGCGCTATGGCTATGGCAGCGTGCACCAGCGCCATGGCTACCGCATCGCGCCGCGCGACATCGCTTTCCACCATCGCTTGGCGCCCGCCGGGCAACTGCGCGAGATTGACCCCGCTGGCGAGTTCGGGGTGCTGGTGGATGTCTATCGCCGCTACCGGGAGGATCGCACCGGCCTGGTCCATCGTGGCCGCGCCATGTGGGACGCGGGGGCACTACAGCTGCCACCTGTCGGGCTGAATCGTGTGGTGCTCGCGTACATGGAGGGTGCGGACACGCTGGGCTACGTCGCCTACCACCATGGCCCGTCGCCCCGCCCCCGGCAGTTGCGCATCACGGACTTCTTCGCCCTTGCGCCGGTTGCCAGGCAGGCGCTGTGGCAGGCGCTGGCCGGCTACGACAATGTGGACGAGATCGTGTGGGACAATGCCCCGGCCGACGATCCGTTGCCGCTGATGCTGGCCGAACCGCGCCACCTCAATGCCACGGTGCGGGACGGGATCATGGCGCGGCTGGTGACCGTGGAGGACGCGCTGGCGCAGCGCCCGTACGCCGCTGTTTCGGAGCTGCGCTTCGGGCTGGCCGATGCATTCTGCCCGTGGAATGCCGGCAACTGGCGCATTGCGACCTCCCCTGAGGGCGGGCAGGCGAGCCGGATAGACGGCCAGACAGTCGATTTCACCATATCGCCGGACACGCTCGCCTCGCTGGTGTTCGGCCGCTTTTCCGCCACCGACGCGGCCGAGGCCGGGCTGCTGGATGGTGTCCAAAGCCGCCTTGTATTGGACCGCTGGAACGAGGTGCTGCGCCTGGCCCATCCACCGCACGAGGCTGAACACACCTGGTAGCCGACCTCGCCGCCGGGTGGCAGGATGCGTCGCCCAAACGGAGCCTTGCCATGACCGACACGCTCGACCGCGTCCGCCCGCTCGTGCCCGAGCTGGTTGCCATCCGCCGCGACATCCATGCCCATCCCGAGATGGGGCTGGAGGAGACGCGCACTGCTGCCCTGGTGGCCAGCAAGCTGCGCGAATGGGGGGTGGAGTTCGTGGAGGGGATTGGCCGAACCGGGATCGTCGCCACCATCCGCGGCAGGCTGCCCGGCCAGCGCGCCATCGGCCTGCGCGCGGATATGGATGCGCTGGCGATCCTGGAGGCGACCGGCGTGGCGCATGCCTCGCAGACACCCGGCGTGATGCATGCCTGCGGCCATGACGGCCACACCACGATGCTGCTGGGGGCCGCGCGCTACCTCAAGGAGAATCCGGACTTCGCGGGCACCGTGCACCTGATTTTCCAACCAGCCGAGGAGGGCCGCGGCGGCGCGTTGGCGATGCTGGCCGACGGGCTGCTGGAGCGGTTTCCGTGCGATGCGCTCTACGGCATGCACAACAGCCCGGGCATGCCGGTGGGCCAGTTCGGCATCCGCAAGGGGGCAGCGATGGCCGGGGGGTGCATGTTCCACGTGACTTTCACCGGCAAGGGCGGGCATGGCGGCGCCACCCCGCATTTGTCGATCGACCTGTCGATCATCCAGGCACATTTCGTGCTCGGGCTGCAGACGATCGTCGGGCGCAACATCTCTGCCTTTGATCCCGCGGTGATCAGCGTCGGCTATATTGGCGGCGGGGCGAGGGATTCGGCCAACGTGATGCCGGCGGAGATCATCGTCTCCGGCACGGCGCGCCACTACAAGGATGCGACGAAGGAGATCATTGAGCGCCGCATCCGCGAACTGGCCGAGGGCTTGGCGAAGATGCATGGCGCGGGCGTGGCGGTGGAATTCGTCTGGGTGGCCGAGCCGCTGGTCAATTCCGACGAGCCGACGGATGTCGCCATCGCCGCCGCGTCCGCCGTGGTGGGCGAGGCGGCGGTGAACCCGAACATTCCCGCGACCGGCGGCGGCGAGGATTTCGCCTATATGCTCAGGCAAAGACAAGGTGCCTTCATCCGCATCGGCAACGGCGAGGCATCGGCCGGCGTGCACACGCCGCTCTACGACTTCAACGACGCGGCCATCCCCTATGGCGTTGCCTATTGGGTGGAGCTGGTGAAGCAGGAGCTGCATCTGTAGCCAGGGTCAGGCGGCGCTGAACCCGGCGTTCGGCTTCGGGAACTCCATCCGCGCGCTGGCGCCGATGCCGGTCAGGCAGAGCTGGTTCACTTTGAGGTCGCCGGCAATGGACAGCAAGGCGAAGGCCTCGCTGGCGCTGACCGACAGCTGCGCCTGAATCAGGTCCATCATTGACCGCGTGGCAATCTGCGCCGCCTCCTCGAAGCGCGCGGCGGCGGCGGTGGTGATCCAAACTCGGTCGGTCTCCATCCATGGCCATTCGGTGGCGGCACCCTTCTCCAGCCGCAGGCGCAGGTGCACGCGTCCGCCGATCTCCACGCCGCTGCCGCTGATCTCGCCATCGCCCATCGTGGCGTGCAGGTCGCCCACGTAAAACTGGGCGCCCGGCACTCGCACCGGCAGGTGGATGCGTGTTCCGACGGCCAGCCGGTTGTTGTCCATGTTGCCGCCATGCCGCCCGATATAGGCGGTGGCGATCGCCTCTATGGGGGCCGTGGCCATCACGCCGATCATCGGCCGCACGGGCAGGCGCAGATGGCCGAAATGCACCAGCCCTTCGCGCACCGGCAGCACCTTGGTCTCGGTCTGGTTGACCAGGCCGGTCAGCAGCCCGGCATTGGGCTTCACCATCACAAAGCCCTGGTCGTCGAGGTCGATGTTCAGCACCTCCACCACCAGTGCATCGCCGGGTGCCGCGCCGGCCACGTGCACCGGGCCGGTGGCTGGGTTGGTCTTCGGGAAGCGGTCGGTGAAGACCGGAGCTGTCAGCGGCTCGTCGTCGGGGCACCGGAGCTTGCCGGAGCGAGCGTCGTGCGTCTCGATCATCATCTCGCAGGGTGCGGTGACCTTCAGCCGCGGTGGTGCGTCGGGGTCGATGGCGAAGGCAAGCGTGCTACGGTCGAGGAAATGGATCGGCATGACCATGGCATGTCTCTCCTGCGCTGCCGCCGGGCGTGGCGACACGGAGGAGGATAGGCGGGGGACATCGGCCGGTCACGCGTCGGCGCGGTCGCCCGCGGCAATGCCGCGTTAACCCTGAGCGGTAAAGCTGATCCACCCAGCTGGCAACGGAGCCGACCCATGCCCTTGCGCCCGATCTTCCCGCCGATTGCCCTTGCGCTGGCGGCTTGGCTTGCTTTCAACGCCCCCACCAGGGCGAGCGCCATCCTGACGCAGCATTTCGAGGGCGAGGCGGCTTTCGGTGTACCTGGCCAAGGGCGAAACGACGATCCTGCGCAGTCTGACGCTGGATGGCGACAAGCTGGAGAACGGCAATGTGAATGCGGTCGGTGACAAGCGCGACGTGGCGCTGGTTGAAGGCTTTTCAGGCAATTTCACCCTGGCCGGAGAGGCGCGGCTGCGGTGGGCCCACGACCCGGACTTGACCGATCCGGCGCGGCTGATGTTCCAGATTTCGGGCTCCCGGATTGGCGATGATCCGCTGGCTGGCGACGCGTTGATCCCTGCCAATGCCGTGATTGCCGCCGCGATCCCTGGGAACCAGGCGCAGTACCAGAACCGGCGACCGTGCTGGTGTTCCTGTCGGCATCATTGGGGCTGATCGGCCATCGGCAGTTGCGGCGCCTTCGCGGCCGCGACATTGCGCTGGGCTGATCGAGAGAACACCGAAGGGATGGTAGCGGCGGGCGGATTTGAACCACCGACCAAGGGATTATGATTCCCCTGCTCTACCGCTGAGCTACGCCGCCATCCAGTCCCTGCGGAGGAGCGGCACATAGCCCCGCCCGATGCGGCCCGTCAACAGCCCAGTGCGGCCCCGGTGCCGAACGCGCTCAACATGGTCGGGTGCAACGAAAAACCGCCATCTGGACGCTGGGCTTCCGCCGCCCCGGGCCGGTATGAACCATGGGGTCCATCACAGGGAGCGTTATGCAAGCCATCGGCCAGAATCGGGCGACAATCGGTGGTGTTATACCAATCCCTGGAACTCTCAACCCATCAAAGCAGGCAAGGCCAGGGCTCTGCCGTCGCGGCGCGAAGCCGCGCCACGGGGGACCCGCAAAGGGCCAGCGGCCCTTTGATCCCATATACTTTTCAATGAGTTAAGGTCCAGGGGCTTGGCCCCATAGGCGCGAAGTTAAGTTGCAAAGAGGTTTGCCCATTGCAGTTGTCGTCGCCGCGGTGCCTCGGCAAGTTTGCGGGCGGCTCCTCGTTTTCGTCGCCGGCTATGGCGGCGGGGGGTG
>JANPIH010000267.1:0-2579 GCA_031424895.1 Rhodospirillales bacterium | reverse complement strand
CACCAGAAGCGGCACCGGGCCGGCGTTGGTGACCGCATAGGGGAAAATGAGGTGCCCATCGGCACGGTCCGGGCGACAGGTCAGGCGGAGGTCGCCAAATGGCGTGCGAGGTGTGTCGAGCATCAATCCACCCATGGGTCTGGAAGCGGGACGTTCTGCGGCGGCCTGGACTGTGGCGGTGGCGCAGGCACCGGCGTTGGAACGAGGTCGGGGTCACGCCTCTCGGCCGGCGGTGCCGCGGCACCTGGGCCGGTCCCGGAATCGTCATCCTCGGCATCCTCGAGTGTCTTGGCGATCTTCCGGCGCCGTTCCGCGGCCTCCTCTTCGTTCTCGCTTTCGTTTATGCCGAGCTCGACGATGCTGGGCGTGCCGGTCCCGGTACCCAGCTCCGGATCGCCATTCTCGTCGAGCCGGCCGGTCGGCTTGCCCTTGGCGGTGGCACCGCGCGGATCGGCTGGCTGCGAATGCGGGCCCTGCTGCAAACGCGTCACATCGCCGTCCGCGATCACCACTGGGTGCTTGCGGTGTTCGGATTGCTCAAGCTTTTCCGCAGTCTCCGGATCGTCGCGGAGATCCTGTAGATCGCTCACCGTCGACGAACTCGGCGTCGGGCGGCTCGCCGGCGTCGATGAGGATGCCGCCGCCACCGGACTCGCCGCCCGCGATCAGCGTGCCGCTCGGCCCGCCGGCGCGCACCCGCATCCCCTTGTGCCTGGGCAGCGGGTAGGAGCGCCGCCCACCGCCACCGCCGCCCTTGGGCTGGCGCGCCAGCCAATCAGCGGGGTCACCAGGATCAGCCTCGGCTGCCGCGAGTGGCAGGCTGATTTCGGGCAGACTCAGTTCAACCGCCGACGCACCCTGGTGATCCAAGATGGCGCCATTGGTGAAGACGCCGGCCGGGGTGATCACCAACATGGCGCCGCCCACGACCAGCTGGATGCGTCGCTTGGCCTCGAAGGCAATGACATCAGCGGTCTGCGCGATGGCATCGGCTGACAACGCGCTCAAGCCGCCGACACCGGTGACCTGGTTGCCATTGACCACCAGATGGTCGTCGGTCGTGATCTCGGTGTAGCGGGCGTCGCCCACCGTCAAATCCAGCTCGCCTCCGATCGATACGAATTCGCCTCCGCCGGAGGCGCCATCCGCGCCCGCCTTGCCGCCGCCGACGCGGGTGTGGCGGCTGCCATGCGTCGTATCGTAGCGACTGCCGGTGCTGGTGGTGTCGAGCCGGTGTTCGGCGCGCAGCACCAGCTGCTCCTGTCCGCGCTTGTCGTCGAAGCGCAGCAGGTGAAATCGCGGCTTGCCCTCGGCATGCGGCGTGCTGCGCGTGCGGATGCCGCTGCGTGTCACCGCGGAGGTTTCCGTCCCACGCAGATCCTCGGTGCCTTCCAGGGCGCGCGTGCCGGCGCCGTTGCTCGGGAAAGGCAGGTGAGAGCGGCCGCTGCCGGCATTGTAGACGCGCCCCGTCACGAGTGGCTTTTCCGGGTCGCCATCGATGAAGCTGACCACCACCTCCTGCCCGATGCGTGGCAGGAACTGGCTGCCGAAGCGGGTACCTGCCCATCCCTCCGACACGCGCACCCAGGTGGTGACGCGATCCGTCGCGAGCCCATCCTCGGCCGGCGTCTCCGGCGTTGCACCAGGCGGGCCCTGGTCCCAGGGGAAGCGGATGCGTATGCGGCCCAAGGCATCAGTCCAGATGTCCTGCTCCTCGGTCCGCACACCTTTGGGGCCAACGACGAGGGCGAAATGCGGCCCGTGCGCAACCGGGCGCGCTGCGGCCGGGGTCGGCCAGTGGTCCGGGTCCATCGGGGTGGAGATGGGGATCGCCTCGAAGGCACAGGCGAAGCCCGAACCGCCATTGAGCAAGCCGTCGATGATCTTGCCGATCTCCTTCACGGCAGGCAGCGCCGCGGTGATGCCAGCGAAGATGCCGCTGCCGGCGCGGCCGATCTTGTCGGCGATGAAGCCCGGCAGGCCTGAGGGATTCGATGTGCCCTGCCTGGCCTGCAGCCAGTTCACAATCTCCCGGCCCTTGTCGACCTCGCCCTTGATCCGATCGCGCAGCTGCTCGGCAGCTGTGCCGAGAAGGTCATCGCCATCGCCGTTGCCGAAGATCAGGCCACTGATAACGTCGAAGATGCGGGTGCCGACGGAGCGGTCATCGACGATCTCAAAGGCATCGATCGCCACGATGCGCAGGATGAAGGCCTGGTGCTCCGCGCCCGACCCCGTCCGGTCCTCATCGGTGAAGAAGATGCGGCCTGCCCGGAAGCTCGTGTCATAGGCGCGGCCGGAGGCGGAGGCGGCATTCGTCTCGTTCTGCCGCATGCGCAGCCGCGCCGCGGCGTCCGGGTCCGCCGGGTCGAGGCCGCTGGCCGGGAAGGCCTCGGCACGCACGCCAATCCTGTTTGGGCTGAAGGCATAGGGCTTGCGCACGACCGCGAGGCCGGCCGGCGGCCGCTGCGGATCGATGATGTTGAAGTCGCCGACGCGCGCATTCTGCGCCGCCACGCTGAAGCTGCGCCGGAAGCTGCGTACGCCGAAGGCGGACTTGCCGTTCAACGCGCCGGGTG